>VBCT01000104.1 GCA_005882235.1 Betaproteobacteria bacterium | reverse complement strand
GCCGACGATCAGTGCGCCCGCGAGCGCGCCGCGGATCGAGCCGATTCCGCCGATAACTATAACTACAAACACCTCGATCAGAATCAACTCACCCATCCCCGGCTGGACGACGTGAATCGGCCCGGACATGAGGCCCGCGAGCCCCGCGAGCGCGGCGCCGAAGCCGAACACGAACGTGTAGAGCAGCCGGACGTTCACCCCGAGCGCCGCGACCATGGCGCGGTTGGAGGCCCCGGCGCGGATCAGCATCCCGAGGCGCGTGCGCGCGACCACGAACCAGAGCAGGCCCGCCACAGCGAGGCCGACGGCGATGATCACCAGGCGGTAGAGCGGGTAGCGCAGGCCCGCGAAAAGCTCCACGTGCCCGGCGAGATAGTCGGGAAGGGTCGTGTAGATCGCGGCCCGGCCCCAGAGGATCGCCGCGAGCTCGTTGAAGAACAGGATCAGGCCGAAAGTGGCGAGAACCTGGTCGAGGTGCTCGCGCTCGTAGAGCGTGCGCAGGGCAATCACCTCGACGGCGATTCCCACGGCCATGGTCCCCGCGAGACCGAGCAGCACGCCGAGCGGATACGACCCCGTGGCCTGGTAGAAATAGGTGGCGAGGTAGGCCCCGACCATGTAGAGCGAGCCGTGCGCGAGGTTCACCAGGTTCATGATGCCGAAGACGAGCGTCAGGCCCGCCGCCATCAGGAACAGCATCACCCCGAGCTGCAGCCCGTTGAGCGTCTGCTCGAGCAGGAGAACGAAATTCATGAAAACCGGGGACAGACCACGTTTTTATCGAGACCGTGAAATAAACGAGTCAAGATTCAAACGTGGTCTGTCCCCGGTTTGCTACCAGACCGGCGATCACCTCATCCCGCATTCCTTGGCGTAGGAATCCTTGTGGTTGGTGAAGACCGTCTTCTGGATCTCCATCACCGGATCCTGGCCCGCCGGCCCGGTGACCGCCTTCAGCAGGTAGAAATTCTGGATCGGGAAATGGTTGCTGTTGTAGCTGAACTTGCCGCGCGTGGACGCAAAATCGGCCTTGCGCATCGCGGCGATCATCCCTTTCTTGTCGGCGAGATTGCCTTTCACCGCGCGCACCGCCGAATCGATCAGCAGGATGCCGTCGTAGCTCTGCGCGCCGTAGAAGACCGGCATCTTGCCGTATTTCCTGCGGTAGTCCGAGACGTATTTCTGGTTCGCCGGATTCTTCAGGTCCGGGCTCCAGTAGCGCGTCTCGTACTGGCCGAGCGCCGCGTGCTTCACCGCGGGGATCGAGATCTCGTCCACCGTATACACCGAATAGAGCGGGAACTGCCCGCGAAGCCCCGCTTCCGAGTACTGCCGCAGGAACGAGATGCCCATTCCCCCTGGGTAGAAGACGAACACCGCCTTCGGATTCTTCGAGCGCAGCTGGGAGAGCTCCGCCTGGTAGTCGGTCTGCCCGAGCCGCGTATAGACCTCGTCGACGATGCGGCCCTTGTAGGAGCGCTTGAACCCGTTCACCATGTCCTTGCCGGCCGCGTAGTTCGGCGCCATGACGTACACGTCGGTGATGCCCTGGTCCTGCATCACTTTGCCCATCGCCTCGGGCGTGTCGTCGTTCTGCCAGGAAGTGGTGAAGAACAACTCGTTGCACATCTTTCCGGCGAGCTCGTGCGGGCCGGCGTTCGTGCCGATCATGAACTTGCCCGCATCGGTGACCGTGGGCGCGACGGCGAGCATGACGTTCGACCAGATGATTCCCGCGACGAAGTCGACCTGGTGTTTTTTCAGCATCTCGTCCGCGACCTGCTTGCCGATGTCGGGCTTCACCTGGTCGTCGCCGTAGATCACCTCGACCTCGAGCCCCGCCATCTTGCGCCCGAGGTGATCGAGCGCGAGCTCGACCGAGTTCCTCATGTACTCGCCGACGACGCCCTGGGGTCCGGACAGCGTCGTGATGAAGCCGATCTTCACTTTCTGTTGCGCCGACACGGGCGTGGAAAACGCGAAGGTGGCGGTCGCGGCGACGGCGAGCAGCGTCTCGATGGGTTTATGCACGGTTTTATCTCCTTCTGAGATGTTCGAACCCCCGCTGGCCGAACTATGACCCTTCAGTGGTGAAGACTGCTAGTCGTATTCTACGAGAACCGGCCCTTGATAGGCCAACGCGGCCTCGATCGCGAGCCCCGCGGAGAGAACGCGCTCGTCCTCGCCCGAAAAACCGACCACCATCAATCCGACCGGCGCCTCCCGGGGCGCGTGGATCGGCAGCGTGAGCGCGCATCCGTCGAGGAAATTGATGAGGCTGGTGTAGCGCAGCATGTTGCCGTTCGCCAGGCGGAAAGTCTCGGCGTTGCGCTCCAGACCCTCGATCGGAGGAGCGATGCGCGGCACCGTGGGCATGACCAGGACGTCGATATCGTAGTTCGCCCGCGCAAAACGCCCCGCGAGGCGATTTCGCGTCGCGAGCAGATCGATGTAGTCGGCCGCCAGGAGGGATCCGCCGCGCAGGATGCGCTCCAGCACGCGCGGGTCGATTTCCTGCTCGCGGTCGATCCATCTGCGGTGCACGGCGTAGGCCTCGGGCGGGGAAATCCCGCCGCCCGAGTTCGCCTTGGCCGCCTCGTCGAATTCCGGCACGGCGAGCGGCACGATCACCGCTCCGCGCCGCGACAGGCGTTGCATCGCCGCGTCGAACGCCTCCGCGACCTCGATGTCGAGATCCTCCAGCATGTGATTTTTCGGCACGCCGAGGCGCAGCCCGGCGAATTCCGCAGCCGGGAGGGGGCGCGGCGGCTCGCCCGCGAGCACCTGAAAGACGGTTGCGCAGCAGGCGGCCGTGGGCGCGAGCGGCCCGACGGAATCGAGAGTGGTCGAGAGCGGAAACGCCCCGGCGAGCGGAACGCGCCTCCGCGTCGGCTTGAACCCGGCGATCCCGCACAGCGCCGCCGGAATGCGCACCGAGCCGCCGGTGTCGGTGCCGAGCGCGAACGCCGCCATGCCGTCTGCGACCGATACGGCCGCGCCCGACGACGATCCGCCGGGAATCCTCCGCTTGCCGCGGTCGTAGGGATTGGCGGGCGTTCCGTAATGCGGGTTGATGCCGATCGCGGAAAAAGCGAACTCGGTCATGTTGCTGCGGCCGATGACCACGGCGCCGGCCGCGCGCAGCCGCGCGACGGCGACCGCGTCCGCGCTCGCCGGAGGAGAGTCGCGCAGGATCTTCGAGCCGGCGGTCGTGACCTCGCCGGCGATGTCGAAAAGATCCTTGATCGAAACGGGCAGCCCCGCCAGCGGAGACGGCACCACGCCTTCCTTTCGCAGCCGGTCCGAGGCATCGGCGGCGACGAGCGCGCCCTGGGCGTGCACCTTGGTGAAAACGCGCCCGCCTTCGCCGCCCGCGTCGGCGATACGCGCGAGCGCCGCTTCGACGAGCCTGCGGCTCGTGGTTTTGCCCTCGGCGAGCTCCTGCGCGAGCGCCGCGATCGGGCGGACGGGAGTTTCAGCCATGGATCGCGGCGGCTAGCGCTTCGCGGCCTCATCGTAGTAATGCATCTCGAGCAGAAGGCAGCCCGCTTCAGACCTGAACGGCCCGTGCGGCGTTCCCGGCGGACGGCAGGCGTACGTATTGGGACCGAAGCGGGTGCCGCCCCTGCCGTTCCTGTCGTTGCCGACGATCAGATCGCCCGAGACGAGATACACCTCTTCCCAGTAATCGTGCACGAAGGGCTCGGTCGTATGCACGCCGGGATCGAAGCGCAGGTGGCGCGTGCGAAAGCCGCGCTTCTTCTTTTCGTCGAGAAATCCGGCGAGCACCTGCTGCCGGATCCCGTCCGGATAGCCCGGCAGTTTTTCCCAGCCGCGATCGAGGTCGACCTTGTAGAACTCCTTGTGCTCCTTCTGAATCGCCATGGGTCCTCCTTCAAACGCGCCGTACTATCAGTCGGCGATCTCGAGCGCACGAGTCGCGTACTCGTGCGTAAGGCTGCGGTTCTTCACCGGGTCGTGCAGCTCGATCTCGAATCGCTCGCCGCCGGCGATCTCGCCCCGCACCGCGAGTGTGCCACAGAACATCGCGGCCCCCGGCGAAAGTCTCCCGGGTGAGCCGGCAAAGCGCGCGAGCAGCTCGCGGGGCGCGAGCATCCCGCTCACCGCACCCTCCTGGTAGAGACTGCGCTTTCCTCTGCGTGTCACGTGTGACCGCAGCATCAGCCGATCCCAATGCCCCTCGACCTCCGCGAAAGACCACAGCTCGCTGCCGATCGGCTTCGGGCACATCTGCTTGGAAACGGTCACGCCGTAGGCCTCGACTTTCCGGTCGGTGTGATCCGAGCCGACGCCGACGTACAGGGCTCCGGGCGCCGAAACCAGCACGAACTCGACCTCCCCGCTCGAATCCTCCCCGGCGACCTCGACTTCGCCGCTCGTGGTGAGCAGGTTCGCGCCGACGCGGTAGAAGCAAGGTACGACGCGCGGGCGCTTGACCCCGAGCGCCGCCAGCTCGGCGATGTGGTGCTCGACCGCGGCCCTGTCGCGCCCGGTCCAGCCGGCGATGACGAGGGCCGTGATCTCGATTCCCCGCGGCACGCCGTCGACAAGAAATTCCATGGCCACTATTTTACGGCCGATGGGACGAATCCCACGGCGAATTTCCTTTGCATTCCATCTTTTGTCGGAGTAGATTTTGCCTGCGCCGGATACCCTGGAGGATTCGATGTCAAAGTTCGTGATTTCGCCGCACTTCAGGCTGCAGGAGTGGGTGGCCGAGGAAAAGGGCTACTTCAAGGCCGAAGGCCTGGATTACGAATTTCGCGACAACTACGGCCCCGGCGACGTGGCGAGAAAGCACGCGACGCCGAACAGGATCGGCGCCTACCAGAGCATCGAGCAGGGCCGGGCCTGCGACGTGAGCGGCGCCTGCCACTGGACGGTGAACGTCGCCGCCTCGACCGGCCACGGCAAGCTCTACGCAGACGCCTACTCGGTCGCGCCCTGCGGCGTATTCGTGCCGCCTGAATCCGGCATCGCGCATCCGTCGGAGCTGAAGGACGTGCCGATCTCGGTCGGCTACCAGTCGGGCAGCCACTACTCCACCATTCAGGGGCTCGAGCAATACATGGGCCTGGACGACATCAAGCTGTCGTTTGCCGACGGGCTCCTGTTCAGCCGGCTGGAGAAGCTGATCGACCGCAAGGTGCCCGCCGCGTC
>VBCT01000103.1 GCA_005882235.1 Betaproteobacteria bacterium | reverse complement strand
CAGGTTCGCGCTCAAGGACACGATGATCATGCTGGTGCCCATGCTTCTCATGCTGGCGGCGATCATCGTCTGGCCCGACATCCCCCTGATCCTTCCCAGGCTGATCGCCCCGGAGCTGCTGAAATGAGCGGCTAGGGCCGCACCGCGGGCGTCTCGATCTTCATCCCGTTCGCGCGCCACATCAGGTAGAGCTCGAGGTCCACGAATTCGGGCGCTCCAAAGGCGTAGGGTTCAGCGCGTATCCCGATGAGGCAGTTGCGCAGCCGCCGCTCGAGCGACCCGAGACCCTGCCACTCGAGCCGGTACAGCGGGTATCCGGTGGGGTGCGCCTGCGGAATGAGGCTTCCGGCGAGGCGTCTCCCCCAGTTGTCGTCGTGGCACTGGGAGCAGGCGAGGTTGAGCTGGCCCTGGCGGCGATGGAAGGCTTCTCTGCCCGCGTCGAGAAACGGCAGTGTCCGCTCGTCGATGACGATAGCGATGGGCAGGCCGCGCGATTGCCGCGCGACGTAGGCCGTGAGCGCGAGCAAATCCCTGCTCTCGAAAGCGAGCGGCGGCGCCTTCTGCCGCTCGCTGCGGCAGAGCTTGATGCGCTCTTCCAGGTTCACCGGGCGCCTGAGCGCCGCGTCGAAGGCCGGGTAACGCGCCGCGACCCCCTTCATGCTCGTTCGCGCGTCGCCGTGGCAAGCGGCGCAAGCGCGACCCACGGCGCCCGCCTTCCTGTTCCACAGCGCCTCGCCGTCGAGCACCCACAGCATGCCCGGATTGGTGGCGTCGTCGTCCTGTATCGCGCGCGTCTCGCGGCTCATGAGATCGTAGCCTGAACGGCGCTCCGAAGGCGGGATCTCGCCCGCGCCGGCACCCGCGCAAAGCAGCGACGCGGCGAACAGCAGGGCGGTGCGCAGGCTCACTCGACGCGGATCGAGGCGGTCTCGGTCACGCTGTAGCCGTTGTCGCCGGCCCACTGGAACGCGAGCGTGCCGGTCTCGGTCGCGATGGTGGAGAACGCTATCAGCGGATTCGCGGACATCGCAGGATGCAGGTCGACGCGATAGACTTCCGTGCCGTTGTAGGTGCAGGTGAAGCGCCTGATGATGTCGCGCGGGATCAGCTCGCCGGTCTGCGTGCGGCGAAACCCGGTCTCCATGGGGTGCTGGGCGAGCGTCTTGACCTCGACGATCTCGCCGCGCTTCGCCCGCGCGGGCACGTTGACGATGGCGCGCGCCATTCTAGATCAAGCCTTCCTCGAGGCAGGCCGAGAGCGTGACCACGACCTCGGCGCTGTCGGACCAGAACGAGCCGTCGCTCATCTGGGCGATCGCGGTCACGCTCTGCGTGTCGGCGAGGCGCACGCGCGTGGAGAGCGTCGCGCGCCCGGCGCGCGGGCCCAGACGGACGCTCGCCACGTCGGGGAGCGGATTCTTCTCGGTGAGGACGTGAATCGCCCTGACGTGGTCGGCTTCCGTCATCGGGCTCTCCACCGCGACCGAGAGCGGCACCGAGTTGCCGTTGTCGATGAGGGGCGGGAGCTGGAGCTTCACGCGCCCGCGGCGGACCTGTGTGTCGCCTACGATCCTGCGCAGCGCTTCCTGGAACGCGGCCTTGCGGTTCGCCGCCAGGTTGGGATCGAGCTGGGCTCTCGCCGCCTCCGACAAGGCGAGGGATGTCGCGGCAAGAACCAGGAATTCGCGGCGGGTCGTCATTTGAGCGTCAACAGATAGGCAACGATATCCTCGATCTGTTCCGCGGTGAGGACCGTCTTGCCGCGATACACGGGCGCCACGCGCGCGAGACCTTCGCTCTTATAGTACGCGGGCATGATGCTTTGCGGGTTGGCCTTCGTCGGATCGACGATCCGCTGCCGGATCTCGCCCTCGATCAGCCGCGCGGCGTTCCTCAGGTCCGGGGCGAGGTCGCCCTGGAACCGCTCATCGGGGAACGGCCCGCTGTGGCACAGGAGGCACAGGCCCACCTGCCGGTTGGCCACGATCGCCCGGCCCCGTGCCGGATCGCCCTTTGCACCGGTCAGCGAAACCGGAATCGAGTCACCCGCAAAGGCATTTCCGGCGAGAAGCGAAAATGCGATCGCGCAAGCCTCACACCAATTCAATGCCGTGGTTCTTCAGCGGCACCGAGCGGATGCGCTTGCCGGTCGCCCGGTAGAACGCGTTCAGCACGGCCGGCGCCGCGACGCAGATCGTCGGCTCGCCGATGCCACCCCAGACCGTGCCGCCGGTCGGCATCAGGATCGTTTCCACTTTCGGCATCTGCGCGATGCGCATCGAGTTGTACTGGTGGAAGTTCGTCTGCTCGATGCGGCCGTCCTTCACCGTGCACTCCTGGAAAAAGAGCGCCGACAGGCCGTACACGAACGAGCCTGCGACCTGGCGCTCGATCTGCGCCGGGTTCACCGCGTAGCCCGGGTCGGTCGCGGCGACGATGCGGTGTACCTTGACCTTGTTGCCGTCCTTGACCGAGATCTCGCAGGCCGCGGCGACGAAGCTGTCGAAGCAATGCAGATGCGCAAGGCCGCGATGGACACCGCTCGGCGCGGGCTTGCTCCAGCCGATCCTCTCGGCCACCGCGTTCAGCACGCCCAGGTTCCTCGGGTGCTTCGCCATGAGCTTGCGCCTGAATTCGAGCGCGTCCTGGCCCGCGGCTTCCGCGAGCTCGTCCATAAAGCACTCGATGAACAGCGCGTTCTGGTTGATGTTGACGCCGCGCCAGAACCCCGGCGGCACGTGCGTGTTGCGCATCGCGTGGTCGATCAGCAGATTCGGAACGGTGTAGCTGAAGGAGTGTTCACCCGACTCGAAGACACCCTGGAAGCTCAAGGGGTCGCGCCCTTTCTGCGCCTGCACGACCTCCGGACGCACCGCGGCGAGGATCGACTGCCCCGAGAGCCGCATGTGCAGCGCGCTCAAGTTGCCGCTCGGGTCCAGGCCCCCGACGAGCTTGCACTGCATCACCGGGTGATAGCGGCCGTGCGCCATGTCTTCCTCGCGCGACCAGATCATCTTCACCGGCGTTCCGGGCATCTGCTTGGCGATCAGCACCGCCTGCCTGACGTAGTCGTCCGGGTAGGTGCCGCGCCGGCCGAAGCCGCCGCCCAGCATGACGTTGTGCACGTCGACCTTGTCGGCAGTCAGGCCCGAGGCCTCGAGCACCTGCGCAAAGGCGCCTTCGCCGTTCTGCGTCGGACCCCACAGCTCGCACTTGTCGGGCGTGTAGCGCACGGTCGCGTTCATCGGCTCCATGCAGGCGTGGTTCTGGAACGGGTAGGCGTAGACCGCCTCGATTCTCTTCGCCGCGCCGGCGAGCGCGGCCTTCACGTCGCCGCCCGCCTGGTTGCCGACGAAAGCCTGCTCAGCGTCCAGTCCCGCCTTGAGGATCTCCGCGATGCTCGCGCTCGACACCTTGGCGTTTTCGCCCTCGTCCCAGACCACCGGCAGCTGCTCGAGCGCCGTCTTGGCGTTCCACCACGTGTCGGCGATCACCGCGACCCCGGAGTCGCCGACCTGCACCACTTTCTTCACGCCGCGCATGCCGCTTACTCTCGCGGCGTCGAAGCTCTTCACCTTGCCGCCGAACACCGGGCAATCCTTGATCGCCGCGTTCAGCAGCCCCGGCAGCTTGAGGTCCGTGCCGTAGACCATCGTTCCGTTGACCTTCTTCGCCGTGTCGAGGCGCTTCAGCGGCTTGCCCGCGATCTTCCAGGTCTTCGGATCCTTGAGCGGCACGTCCTTGGGCTGCTCCAGGCGCGCGGCGGCCTCCGCCACCTTGCCGTAGGTCGTTTTGCGTCCTGAGGGCTTGTGCGTGATGACGCTGTTCGCGGCCGTGCACTCGGAGGCGGGCACCTTCCACTCGTTCGCGGCGGCCTGGACCAGCATCATGCGTGCGGCGGCTCCGCCCTTGCGCACGTACTCGTTCGACTGCCGCACACCGCGGCTGCCGCCGGTGGAAAAGTCGCCCCAGGCGCGCTTGCGCGCCACGCTCTGGCCCGGGGTCGGATACTCGATCTCGACCTTGCTCCAGTCGCAGTCGAGCTCCTCGGCGATGAGCTGGGCGAGGCCGGTGATCGTACCCTGGCCCATCTCTGCGCGCACCGCACGGATGAGGGTGGTGTTGTCCGGGCGGATCGCCACCCAGACGGTGATCTCGGGCGAGCCGTCGGCCGCGCGCACCACGGCCGGACCGAAGGGTGGAAGGCGCAGGCCGAGCGCGAGGCCGCCGCCGAGGGCGGCGCTGCTGACGAGGAAGGAACGTCGGGTGAATTTCGGAATGGCTGTCATGGTCGGCTCCCTCACGCGGACTTGGCGGCGGCGTGGATCGCTTCGCGCACCTGCTGGAAGGTGCCGCAGCGGCAGATGTTGCTGATGCTCGCGTCGATGTCGGCGTCGGTCGGCTTCGGCTTCGCCTTGAGGAGAGCCGCCACCGCCATGATCATGCCGGACTGGCAGTAGCCGCATTGCGGCACGTCGTGATCGATCCACGCCTTCTGCACCTTGTGCAGGACCTTGCCCGAGGCCAGGCCTTCGATCGTGGTGATCTTGCCGTCGCCCACTGCGCTGACCGGTACGGAGCACGAGCGCATCGGGACGCCG
>VBCT01000102.1 GCA_005882235.1 Betaproteobacteria bacterium | reverse complement strand
GATCTTCTTCACCGTGGGTCACGCCTCGCAGACCGCCGGGACGCAGCACATGGACTCGATCCGCGGATTGATCCAGACGAGCCCGACCATAGGCTGGGGCCTCGCGCTCGGGAGCCTTGCGATCCTCGGGCTTCCGCCTTTCGGCGTGTTCACGAGCGAGTTCATGGTGCTCACGACCGCGATGCACGAGCACTCCTGGGCGACGCCTTTCCTGCTGGTCGCGCTAGGGGTCGCCTTTGCTTCCATCTTCGGCAAAGTGCAACCGATGGTGTTCGGCGAAACCACGGGGCAGCGGCTGCCGCGCGGGCCCGCGCTCGTGCCCGTGTTCACGCACCTCGCGATCGTGCTCGCATTGGGCCTCTACATTCCACCCTATCTCGTCGGCTGGTATCGCCAGGCGGCGGCGCTGATCGGCTGAACCATGAGCAAAGCATTCAAAGAGCTGGGACTCGACGCCACGCCGCTCGCGGCCGCGATTCCCGCGTTTTGCGCCTCGATCCCGGCGGGGGAGCTGCGCGGCATCTGCGAGCAGGCCCGGGCGCGCAAGGCGCGTCTCGTCGCGCTGTGGGGCAGCGACGAGACCGTGCACCGCGCCGGCTACACGCTGCACCTCGCGCTCGGCTTCCCCTCGGGGCTGCTCTGGGTGAGCGTCCCGCTTTCGCGCGAGGACCCGCACTATCCCGGAATCGCCGACATCTACCCCAGCGCGAACCGCATGCAGCGCGCCACGGCCGATCTGCTCGGAATCATCCCTTCCGCGGACGCCGACCGGCGCAAGTGGCTGCGGCACGGAGCCTGGCCCGAAGGCGCGTTTCCCCTCCGCAAGAACGTCGACGCCGCGGCCCGCCTCGCTCAAGGCCCGGACCGCTATCCGTTCATCCCGGTCGAGGGCGAAGGCGTGCACGAGATCCCGGTCGGTCCGGTCCACGCGGGCACGATCGAGCCAGGGCACTTCCGCTTCTCGATCGTCGGCGAAAAGATCCTGCGGCTTGAGGAGCGGCTCGGCTACAAGCACAAAGGCATCGAGAAACGCTTCGAGCAGATGACGCTGGAGGAGGGGGCGAAGCTCGCCGGCCGCGTGTCCGGCGACTCCACGGTCGCCTACGCCTGGGCGTACGCGATGGCGGTCGAAGGCGCCACCGGGACTGAGCCGCCGTCCCGGGCGCTTGCGCTGCGCGGCATCCTGCTCGAGCTCGAGCGCATCGCCAACCACCTCGGCGACCTCGGCTACCTCGGCAACGACGTCTCGCTTTCGTTCGGTTTTTTCCAGTTCTGGCGGCTCAAGGAAGACCTGCTGCGGACTCACGCGCGACTCTTCGGCCACCGCTACCTGATGGACGCTGTCGTCCCCGGCGGCGTCGCGCGGGATCTGCCGCTCTCCGCGGGCGAATCTCTGATCGCACGCCTGGCGGGAATCGAGCGCGAGGTCGCGAGCCTGAAATCGATCTACGACGAGCACGCGGGGGCACAGGATCGCTTCATCATGACCGGGCAGGTGACTCCCGAGCTCGCCGAGCGGATGGGCTTCACCGGACTTGCGGCCCGGGCGAGCGGCATCGCGCGCGACCTGCGCGTCGATTACCCGATCCCGCCCTGGCAGCAGCTCGATCCGCGCGCGGCTTCGCACACGCGCGGCGATGTCGCCGCGCGCGTTGCGGTGCGCTTCGACGAGACCTTCGAATCGATGCGCCTCGTACAGGCGCTCGTGCAGCAGCTGCCCGACGGAGACATCCGCGCGCCGCTCGGGGCGGCTGCAGCGGGGGCGCGCGGCCTCGGCTGGGTCGAGGGCTGGCGCGGCGAGGTGCTGATCGCGCTGGAGACCGCCGGGGCGAACCGCATCCACCGCCTGCATCCGCACGATCCCTCCTGGCAGAACTGGCCGCTCCTCGAGCACGCGGTGCACGGCAACATCGTCCCGGACTTCCCGCTCATCAACAAGTCGTTCAACCTGAGTTACAGCGGAGTGGATTTGTGAAATGTACCAGCTGCTGAAACAGATCGCGAAGACCGGCATCGTTACCGAGCCCGCTCCGCTTCCGGACGCCGCGCTCCGAGCGCTCGAGCAGCGGCTCGGGCAGGTGATCCTCGAGCATTTCGGCCGCGCGCTCGCGATTCGGCACGTGGATGCGGGCTCGTGCAACGGCTGCGAGCTCGAGATCCACGCGATGAACAGCCCCTACTACAATCTCGAGGGTCTCGGTATCAAATTCGTCGCGAGCCCGCGCCACGCCGACATGCTCCTGGTGACCGGTCCCGTGTCGCGCAACATGGAGACCGCGCTCAAGCGCACTTGGGAAGCCACGCCCGACCCGAAGCTGGTGGTCGCGATCGGCGACTGCGGCTGCACGGGAGGAATCTTCGGCGAGAGCTACGCGAGCTGCGGCCGAGTCTCGAACGTGATCCCGGTGGATGTCGCCGTTCCCGGCTGCCCGCCTAACCCCGTCGCGATCCTGCGGGGCATCCTTACCGCTATAACGCCGCGCCGCTAGAGCAATGGAACTCTCCCTCGCGTTCATCGGCTGGTTCTTCACGCTCACATCGGCCGGCGCGCTCGTCCTGGGGGCCGCGCTGATCGCGATGCTCGCGACCGCGGGGGATCTGCAGCGGCGCTACCTGAGCTACAGCATATGGAACGATCTCGTGCTCGCGGCGATCTGGGTGCTGGGGCTCGCAGGAGGAATCGGCGTAATCCGCCTGCAACCGTGGGGAAGATACCTGCTGGAGCTATTCTGCTGGGCGCTGATCGTGCTGTTGCTGCTCTCCACGGCTTCCCGGCTTTACGCCCTCAGACAGCCCGAGCCGGGGCAGCCGCCGGTCAATTGGCTGGGCGCGATCGGAGGCATCACGCTGATCCTGATTCCGGTCCTCGCGATCTGCGGCGCGACCATCGTGACCCTGCGCAGCCCCGAGGCGATGAAGGCGTTTTCCTGACCGGCTCAGGGTTTCAGGTAGGCGTAGCCTTCCTTTTGCTGCAGATGCGTGATCTGCACCACGCCCGAGGGCACGAACTCGACGCCGAGGATGAACTGGTCCTTCTTCAGCTTGCGATTGCGCAGCGTGATCTCGCACACCTGGAACTTCACGCCCTTCCCCATCAGGTCCTGCACGCGCGCGTCAAAGGAGCCGAAGCGGTCCTTGGCGCCTTCCATCAGGAAATCGACGCCGTCGGCGTGAGTCACCGCAATGAGCCTTGCCTTGGGATCGACTTCGAGATGATTGTTGATGTTGCGCAAGCCCTTCGTCGCCTGCTCGAGGCCGCCGTCGAAATGGTAAACGACCTTCTCCTGCCCCCGGGCGGCGGACGCCGCAAGGGATAGCGCGAGGATGGCGAACAGTTTCGCTGCGAATCTCACGGCATGCTCCTTTGACAATCGTCGACGCCGCTCACTTTACGCGAACCCGCCGGGATTAGAAAATCAGCGGATGGCGAAACACCTGGTGATCTCCGGCCGCGTCCAGGGCGTGGGATTCCGCTACTCGATGAGCGAGGAAGCCGAGCGCCTCGGCGTCACCGGCTGGGTGAGGAACCGCCGCGACGGGACGGTCGAGGCGGTCATCGATGGAGCGCCCGACGCAGTGGAAGGGATTCTCTCCTGGGCGCGACGCGGACCGCGCGGTGCGAGCGTGACCGATGTGCAGGTTACGGAAGCTGCGGGAAGCTTCGAACGCTTCGAGATGCGACCGACAGGATGAAGCGAGCGGTTATGTCGTCGAGAACGCGAACTCCCGGCAGGCGCAGACCGGTCCCTTCATTTGCCTCCGCGTTCGCACGCGGCCTGATCGCGCTGGCAAGCTTCCTGGCAAGCCTGCGCGGCGGGGGCTTCGGTCGTCGTGCGCCGGCATTTCTGCATGCAGGCGGTGAAGGCGCTCCCGCAGCTGAGGGTTGCGTCCTCGCCCGAGACCGCCTTGTAGGCGTAATAGCCCGCCGCTATTGCGAGCGCGAGGACGACAAGCAAGCCCAACGAGCTCAAGCCGCGCTGCGAACCTCTCATCACCCGGCCTTGCGCTGACCCGTTTTCCCGACGCGAAGCCCCTCGAGGATCGCGAGCGCGCGCCCCATGGAGAAGTCGCGAGTCTTGCGATCAAAGGCCTTCACGTTGTCCGGCATCATGTAGCCGTGCAGCACGCCCGGGAATACGTGCAGTTCCAGGTTTTTCATGCGCGCGGCCGCACCGCGATAGGCTTCTAGCACCTCGGTGGGCGCCTGGTGGTCCGCATCGCCCCAGATGATGCAGACGGGCCGTGCCAGTCCCTCGAGCTCCCCGATAAAGTCGAGCATCTGCGAGCCGTGGCAGGAGATGCCCGCGTCGTAGCCCAAGCGCTTCGGCCCGAGGATGGCATAGGGTCCGCCGTAGCACAAGCCCATCACGGCGGCGCGCCCGTTCCACAGCGGCTCGTTGCGAAGGCCGGCGAGCGTATCGGCGAGATCGGCTTCGCCCGCCTTGATTTTCGCGAGGCGCGGCTGCGAGCGCTCCTTCGTGCGATCGTCGTCGCGCGCGAGCGGCCCCGGGATCGAGCGCCAGAACAGATCGGGTGCCGCCGCGATCGCGCCGCGCGAGGCGAACTCGTCGGCGATCGCGCGGACGTCTGCGTTCACGCCGTGCACTGCGGAAGCGATCACGATCGCCGGAACCTTTGCGCGGGCGCCGGGCGTGACCCGATAGCAATCGAGCTCGCCGCCCCCGCTCGAACGGACCCTGACGTTCTTGCCCCGCATGTCGCCTCCTCTCGCCTCGCGCCGAAACGGCGCTCACCGTACTCCAGCGCGAGCGCCTTGTCCAACCCGGATGTGGCAGGATGCGGGTTCTCCCGGCATTTCCCAAGGAGGACTTCATGAGGGCCGCAAGACCGACGTTCGGTGCATTCAACCAGGGAGGAGTTCCCACCATCGCGTGCTTCAACAAGGCGTCGACGCCTCTGGGGGTCGACTTCGACGCTTTGATCGCCGCGATGCAGGCGTTCGTGGATCGATGCGTGATGCCGGTGTGGGGCACGCCGGCGAAGCTGGTCAAGTCCAAGGGATACGTGAAAGGCGCTTGGGCAATGGTTTTCCTCGACAATGCCGATCAACCGGGCGCGCTCGCGTATCACGACCTCACGCCCGACGGGATGCCGCAGTCCAAGGTTTTTGTCAAGACGACCCTGGATAACCACGACCTGGTTAGCGTGTCGGCGTCACACGAACTCGTCGAGATGCTGGTCGACCCGGCGATCAACATCATGACGACGGGCCCCGACCCGAAGGTCATGTATGCCTACGAAAGCGCCGATCCGGTCGAGCAGCTCAGCTTCAAGGTCAACGGCATCCCGATGACGGACTTCGTCTATCCGGCGTATTTCGAAGTCTTTCACAAGCCCGGCTCGGTGCGCTTCGATCAGATGAAGAAGGTCAACAAGCCGTTTCAGATCCTTTCCGGCGGCTACCAGATCGTCTTCAAGAACGGAAAGTGGAGCCAGATCTTCGCCGCGGCTTCGAAGAAAAGGCGCTTTGGCCGCGAGGACCGGCGCGGCCACCGGAGCGAACAGCGCATTCAGGCGGCAAGGAATAAGCTGCGGCGCGCCGACAAGAAAAAGCTCGACCGGTTGGCGCCCAAGAACTAGCGCTGGCCCGGACAGCTTCGCCGATGACGCAGCGCCGCAATCCGAATGCTCTCGTCATGATTGCTCTGTAGCAGCGAACTGACTACCATCCCAGACTTCGCAAGAGGGTGAAAAGGAGGAGTTGATTGATGGGCACCAAATACAAGATTCTGATCATGGGCGCCTCGTACGGTTCGCTTCTCGGGACCAAGCTCGCTCTTGCGGGGCACGCGGTGCATCTGATCTGCCTTCCCGCCGAAGCCGATCTGATCAACAAGGAAGGCGCGATCGTGCGCATGCCCGTCAAGGGTCGTGA
>VBCT01000101.1 GCA_005882235.1 Betaproteobacteria bacterium | reverse complement strand
CCGCCTCGACTTCCTTGGCGAGGTCCCGGTTGGTGCTCGCGATGATGCGGATGTCGACCCGGAGGGGCTTGGTGCTGCCGACCGGCCACACCTCTTTCTCCTCGATCACGCGCAGCAGCTTCACCTGCAGATGCAACGGCATCTCGCCGATCTCATCGAGAAAGATCGTGCCGTGGTCGGCGGCGGCGAATAGGCCCGGGCTACCCTGCACGGCGCTGGTGAAGGCGCCTTTCACGTGCCCGAAGAGCTGGCTCTCCAGGAGCGACTCCGGGATGGCTCCGCAGTTGATGGGAACGAACGGTTGTCCACGCCGGGGACTGGCCGCGTGGATGGCGCGGGCGACAAGCTCCTTGCCGGTGCCGCTTTCGCCGGTGATGAGCACATTGCTCACGGCAGGACCGGTTCTCGAGCACATTGCTCACGGCAGGACCGGTTCTGGCGACCTGAGTCCGGACCGCGAGCATGGCTGCACTTTCGCCGAGCAGACTCCCGTCGGGAGCGGCGCTCTCCACGGCCCGGCGAAGCACGGCCGATTCCTGAGCCGCCGGCCGGTGCTCGAGTAAGCCCTGCACTCGGTGCCGGAGCTCGTCGAACTTGAGGGGCTTGATAACATAATCCGAGGCGCCCTCTCGGAGAGCCTCCACCGCCGTCTCCACTGTGGCGAAGGCCGTGATCAGGACGACCGGCGTCCGCGGCTGGAGTGCGCGCGCCTTGCGAAGCAGGTCCACACCGCTCAATCCCGGCATGATGATGTCGCTGATGATGAGGTCGAAGCCCTGATCCGCCATGATCGCCAAGGCCTCTTCACCGCTTCCGGCCGTGCGGACTTCGTGGCCGTCGGTCCGCAAACACCAGGCGAGCGTGTCCTGGATCGCGCGCTCGTCGTCAACAACCAAGATCGAGGTGCTCATACCAATTCCTCCGACACTGAGGGCAGTCGCTCCATCGGCAGAACCACCGTGACCGTGGAGCCAACTCCCGGTTGACTTTCGACCAACAGTTCGCCCCCGTGCTGCATGACGATCTCGTGGCTCACGAATAGGCCGAGGCCCAGATGCGTTTCATTGTCCTTCGTCGAGTGAAACGGGTCGAAGAGCCGGCGCATTTCCTCGGCCGTCATTCCGCATCCGGTATCATCGAAAATCACGCGGATCGCGCCGCCCGTGCGGACGGCGCGGATGGTCAGATGGCCCCCGGAGTCCGCTGCGTTGAGGATGAGATTGAGAAAGACCTGGACGAGATGGTCGGGCGCCACGCGCACCGCCGGCAGGGCCGGATCCACCGCACTGTCCATCTTCATGCGCCGGACCGCGGGATTGTGCCGGGCGAGATTCACCGCGGTGTCCACCAGATTCCCGACACTCGCCTCGCGCAGCGTCGCCGGCGCGGGGCGGGTCAGCCGCGTGAGATCCTGCACGATCCGGCTGATCCGATCGACGTGGACTTCGATGTTTTCGAGGCCCTCGCGCATCGCGGGATCGGAGGCGCGGGCCATGAGAAACTGCGCGAGCGACGAGATGCAGGTGAGCGGGTTCCCCACCTCGTGAGCGACTCCGGCGGCGAGCAGTCCGGCCGCGGCCAGCCGCTCGGAGCGCACGATCTGCTCGTGCAGCCTTCGAAGCGACGTGACGTCCTTCACGACGGCGAGGACATCGCTCACCTCGCCAGCCGCACCGCTCAAGAACGACGCGGAGATGTTCACGACGAGCCGCGCGCCCGTGCCCATCGTCAGCTCGGTCTCGTAGTTCTCCACCCGGCCGGCGCGGACGAGCCGTGTGCGAAACGTCCGGAAGTCCCGCGAACCGCAGGCCCAGAGGGCACGGACCGGTCGGCCGATCAGCTCGCCATCGTCGTACCCGAACATGCGCTGCCCACCCTTGCTCACGAAAGTGATGCGGCCGAGCTGATCCACCGTCACGATTGCGTCCACCGAGCTCGCGATCAGGTTCTCGAGGTATTCCTTCGTGTTCCTCGTCTCGCGGAGAAGGCGCGCATTCTCCAAAGCGACGGCGGCATGGTGGGCAAAGGCGCGCAGGCGAACGACGTCCTGCTCCGTGAACGGGCCGACTTCCTTGTTACCGACGAAGAGGACTCCGATCACACGGCCGCGGTGCTGGAGCGGTACGCATGCCAAGTTGCGCACGCCGAGCGAGCGCGCCGAGGCCCGGTTGACCCGGGGGTCTTGAGCGGCGTCGTTGGCGACCTGGGGCGCGCCCGAGGTGAAACTTAGGCCAGCCAAGCACTCCGCCATCTTCAGCCGCACCACCCTTCTCTGCTCGGGGGCAACCAGCCGGTGCATGACCATGTCATCGCCATCCGGAAAACCGGTGCCGCCGTACGACGCCCGCGTGAGGGAGACGGCGCCTTCGACGATCGCCGTCAACAGCGCGTCGCCGTCCATCAGCTCCCCGAACCGGGCGGTCGTCTCGTAGAGGACTCGGGCCTCATACAGCTCGCCCTCGAGGCGGATCTGCGTGCGGTAGCAGTTCCAAGCAACGCTAACGAGCGTCAAGTAAAGGATAGCGCCCGCGATCCCGCCGAGGACCCAGACCACGACTACGCCGTGATCGAGGACTGCGAACAGCGTCGCGGGCGCTCGGTAGAGCTCGATGACACCGACGATCGGACCGCTGGACTGATAGCGCACCGGTATGTAGACCTCTTCCAAGCGGGGGAATCCACGGAGAGTCGAATAATGCCCTTCCTCTGCCGGATGACTGATCTCCGCGATAACCTCGCCGTGCAATGCGGCGGCCGCCTTCGTGTTCTCGCCGAAATGGTGATCGGTGAGCGAAGGGTCGTCCGACCACAGCACCCACCCGTCGGTGTCGTACACCATGAAGCGCACGACCTGCTCGGACCGGGCGAACTCCCGGAGCCGCTCGGCACCGGCAGGCGGCGCGCCAGAGGGCACCGCAAAAAAGTCGGCGGGAACGCTCGAAGTGAACAATCGGGAGGCCAGATCGGCGATGACGGCCCCGTCGTGCACGATGAGCTGACGGCGGAGGACTGCGCTGGAGGCGACACAGACGAGGACCGTGATCGCGAGAACGCAAAAAAAGCTCAGCAGCCCAAATCGCTGGGACACCGAGAGCCGGCGGCGCAGCAGCGCTGGAAGCTTATGCAGCATTGGGCGCGCCACCGCCACGGCTGTTTCCGAGCCGTGGGTCCTTCCGAGCTTTCCCGAATGTGTTAAGCGCGAACGCGCTTACACGGGAATTCTCCGGGTGCATTGCGATCTCCCTTTTCCCCCCGGGTTCAGCACGTCAGCAGTTCTCTTGTGCGAGTTGGCGCGGAATACACCTTTGGTGTACGCGCAAAATGTTCTTCTGCTTCTGCTGAGAACAACAATAGCATATAAGAAATGGTCGAAAGTCGCCAGTCCGGAGAATTCCGGACCGGAAACACTATGAACTCGTCCTCCATATCGATCGTGCGCCGCGCAAGCGATAGGGAATTCCCTACAGCGTGCAACGGACAACCCCGTCAGGCGAATCCCTACGATTAGGCTGACCCAAAAACAATGGCGCAAGGCCCTCTAAGTCGACAGTCGGTGGGCTGCGGTAAGAGCGCACGCGATCGCGCGCATCCGCCCGTCATTCCCTCGGTGCCGCGATAGAACCGTTGAACTTTACGTCGTATCGTCGCTGGTGTTGGCGACAATGAGCGCGCCGGCGTCTAGGGCGTGATGGTCGTCTTGAAAGGAGTGAGACTGCCGTACGCGATCGTGCGGCCCGCCGCTCCCTGAAGGTTGAGCGAGGCCACGCTGATCTCGGCGGTTGCCACCGCCTTGATGGATTTGAAGGTGAGGACGAGCATTTCAGCGTCGGAGGCGGAAGCGGGGCTCCGGTTCGAGACTCCGACGAAAATCGAACCGTCCGAGTTGACGCGGTAGCCGAAACTTCCCGTCTTGTCCTCGCTGAAATAACGACCCGGCCGAACCGAAACGGATTCGAGCACAGCCGGGTCGAAACGCAGTTGCATCGGCGCCGCGCGGATCTGCTCGCCCGAGGTCACGCGCAACGACACGTTGAAGCTCGCACCCGCCCTCGCGCTCGTCGGCCCTTCCCACCTGAGTTGCGCAGGCCCGGTCTTGCCCGGGATCGAGTTGTCGGACAGGGAGGCCCCCGGAGTGGGAGCGGGGATCAGTTTTGCGACCGGCGACAGCGGCGGCGAAGAAGCCGAGGTGGAGGCCGGCGTTCTCGTCTGTGGCGGTCCTCCCTGCGCGGTGAGCTCCTGTTCCTTCAGCGCGCTGAACTGCACGGTCTGGCGCGCACCGGTAGGAAGATAGATGAAGCTCACCTCGGTTGCGCTCACCGAGTCGACCTTGTACTGGCCGTCGAGAGTGTCGCCTTCCTTGACCGGGAAAATTTCCTCGCCCCGCGCAACATACACTTCGATCCCCGATTCGCGGTGAAACTGACCGGCGAAGCGATACGGCAGGGGCGGCGTGACGGGGTCCGGCGGTGCGGAAACGACGGCCGGTTTGCGCCGCGGCAACCATGATTGCGCGGAAAACGGATCGGCGGCGATCCTGCCCAGAGCGGAACGGGCAGGAATTCCGGGCTGTTTTGCCTCCGACGCAGGTGCGGCGGCGCGCTCGGGGTCCTGGGAGGCACCCGATGTTGGGGCTTTTGCCGAAGTCGGTGCGGCCGGGCCGCGTAGGTCGATCGCAACCCAAGCCGCCGCCCCGGCGAGCAATGCAATCAACACTGCGATTCTTGGCGGCCGACGCATCGTGCCTCGATGTCCTCAATTCAGGATTTCTGTCCGGACTATTCTAGTACGACTGTATTACAAGAACACATCGTCAATCGGTGCCGGGTAGAGGAGTCGAACCCCCGACCAACTGATTACAAATCGCTGGGTAGAGTGTGCCGCTAATTGCTGAATCGGATCCGACCCTTCCTATTGAGGGTCTTAGCTGGCGGCTCAAGGGGATTCGAACCCCTGTTACCGCCGTGAAAGAGCGGATTCCGCACGGTGATCCGGTTTGTTTCCGCCCTGCTTTTCCCGCTAGGGCATGTAATTTCGATCGGAAGGAGGGGGACTCGGCCAACACCCCCTTGGTTGCTTCACTACCGTACAGTGTTGAAATGCTTCCGGCCTGACCGCGCCGTCTTTGGTCACATACGGGGCGAAGCAGGTTTGGCTGTCCAAATATTTTTTCAGCTCCTCCTCGCATGCATTCGCGTTGTTAGCAGCGGGGGAAACAGGTGGAGTTGGCGGGGCGCTGGCCTGCGCCTCATCTGACTTGGCTTCTCGCGCCTTCCTTATTGATTCGGCTCTCGCCTTCTCACTTGCCAGTCGCGCTTCTGCCTCCTGGCGCTGTGCACTCGTGATCTCGGCACCTTTGGAGTCAAGTTTCTTTGCCCTTTGTTTGTATTGCTCAGGAACGGAATCGCCGAAGTGGATCTTCCCATTTTCGTCAACCCAGCGGAATATGTCGGCGCCGTGCGCTGCCAACGACACTGAGGCAAAAAGAAGAAGCAGGGTGGCGACCTTGTAGACCATAACTCGTCCCTTAGACGACTTTCCCGGGTGCCGTTGCAGTCGAAACTCGCACAGCCCCGCTTTTGTTTCCAGATATAGGTGGTGCCGGGCAGAGGATTCGAACCCCCGACCGTCGCATTACAAATGCGCTGCTCTACCAACTGAGCTAGCCCGGCATCGGGCCACATTATACGTCTGCGGCGATGCCCGACCCGGGAACGAACGCGCGAAGTTGAAGCAGTGCTCGGTGCGCCTCAGTCCTACTTGATCCGCCTCAACGCGGGTTTCCCGCCGGTTTTCGGGGGATCCTTCGGGTCGGGGGGAGGTGCGACTTCTTCGCCGCTAAGCTCCTTCGCCGTTTCCTCTTTTCCCGGCTCGAACGACATTCCGTGTCCGTTTTCGCCCGCGTAGATCGCCGCGACGGTCGCGACCGGAATGACGAGGTCCTTGGCGACCCCGGAGAAACGCGCCGTGCATTCGATGAGTTCGTTCCCTATCTGCAGGCGGCTTGCGGCAACGGGCCCGATGTTGAGAACGATTTCACCGTTGCGCGCGTATTCCATCGGCACGCGAGTCCTGGAGTCGACCACCACCGAAATGTGGGGCGTGTAACCGTTGTCCACGCACCATTCGTACATCGCGCGCAGCAGATACGGTTTGGTGGACTTGGGCTCGGCCATCAGGGCGCAGCTGTCATTCTGAGTCCTACGCCTTCGCTCAGGATAAACTCCGCGAAGAATCTGCTATTGAGACTAGCGGCACAAAGCAGATCCTTCGTCGCGAAGCTCCTCAGGATGATGCGCAAGATGACGGCGCTCCTGCGCCGTCATTTGCGCATCACCTTTTCCGAAGGCGTCAACGCCTCGATGAACGCGGGGCGGGAGAAGAGGCGCTCCGCGTACTTCATGAGGGGCGCGGCCGCCTTGGGCAGGGTCACGCCGTAGTAGTCGAGCCGCCACAAGAGCGGGCTGATCGCCACGTCGAGCATCGAGAACTCGTCGCCCAGCATGTACTTTTGCTTGGTGAACACCGGCGCCATCTGCGTGAGCTGGTCGGCGACGTGCTGGCGAGCGCGGTCCTGCTGCTTCTGGTTGCCGTTCTCGAGGGCCTCGATGTGGGAAAAGAGCTCCACTTCGAACTGGAACAGAAATAACCGCGCGCGCGCGCGCATCACCGGATCCGCAGGCATGAGCTGTGGATGGGGGAAGCGCTCGTCGATGTACTCGTTGATGATGTTCGCTTCGTAGAGGATCAGGTCGCGCTCGACCAGAACCGGCAGCCGGTTGTAAGGGTTCATCACCGCAATGTCTTCCGGCTTGTTGTACATGTCCACGTCGATGATTTGAAAGTCCATGCCCTTTTCATACAGCACGATGCGGCAGCGCTGCGAGAACGGGCAGGTGGTTCCGGAGTAGAGATTCATCATGTTTGCTTGCCTTGTCGCCGAATTCGGATCGATGTGCAGATGAAAAAGGCGCGAGCGCCGAGCGCGCCGCGCCCCCAGGACGGCTTCTCTCAGTGCACGTCTTTCCAGAACTCCTTGTAAAGGAGATACGTGAGCACGAGCAGCACCAGGAGGACCAGCATCACGACATAGCCGACCTGCTTGCGCGTGATCTGGTTGGGCTCGGACATCCAGGTCATGAAATTGACCAGATCGCGAACCATGATGTCGTATTCGATCTGGGACAGCGATCCGGCCGTTTCGGTCCTGATCGTCTTGAGGATGAAACGCTCCCCGTCCTTGCCGGCCTGATCAGGAGTCAGCACATCGATTTTCCAAGCGTTTTTCTGCTGCCTGCCGACCGCTTCCGCCTGCTCCATGTTCTTGAACTTCCGCTCCTCCTGCACCTGTTGCCCGGAGAGCGTCCACAGCACGTGCGGCATGGCAACGTGCTCGAACACCATGTTGTTCCAACCGGTCGCCGACTCGGGGTCCCGGTAGAAGCTGCGCATGTACGTATACAGCCAATCGGGGCCCCGGGCGCGGGCGATGACCGATAGGTCCGGAGGCGCGGTGCCGAGCCATTCTTTTGCGTCCTTCCTCGTCATGGCTACGTTCATCAGCTCCCCGATTTTGTCGGTCGTGAAGAGCAGGTTCTCCTTGACTTGCTGCTCGGTCAGGCCCAGATCGAGCAGCTTGTGATAGCGCATCATCCCCGCCGAATGACAGTTCAGGCAGTAGTTCACGAAGCTGCGGGCGCCCGTTTGCAGGCTCGCGACATCGCGCGGGTCGATCGGTGCAGAATCCAGCCTGACCGGCTCCTCCGCGGCGAGCGCAAGCTGCGCGGCAAGCGCGAGCAGAACCACGAGCGCTTTCATTTCGAGGTGACCCTCTCGGGCTCGGGCAGGCATTTGTCAATCTTGGAATACCACGGCATCAGGAAGAAAAACAGGAAATACACGGCGGTGCCGATTTGCGCCGCCAGCGTGCGCCCCTCGGTAACCGATTCGGTGCCGAGGTAGCCGAGCACGAAGAACACGATCACGAAGAGGGTGAGCGCCGTCTTGGTGATCGGCCCCTTGTATCGGATCGACTTGACCGGGCTCCGGTCGAGCCAGGGCAGGAAAAAGAAGATCATCACCGAGGTTGCCATCAACACCACGCCCCAGACCTTGGCGTCCAGATTCAAGAGGCCGGCGAGCAACACGATCGCGGTCACGCCGACGGTCATTCTCGTTGAGTTCTTCTTCATGCTCCAAATGAGAAGAAGGGCGAATGCGACCACGCCTGGAGCGAGCACCCATAATACGAAATCATCGGTCGTCGCGCGCAGGATCGAGTAGTACGGCGTGAAGTACCACACCGGCGCGATGTGCGCCGGGGTCTTCAGGGGATCAGCCGGGATGAAGTTGTTGTGTTCGAGAAAATAGCCGCCGGCATCCGGCGCGAAGAAAACGACCATCGAGAAAACGATGAGAAAGACCACCACGCCGAAGGTGTCCTTCACGGTGTAATAGGGGTGAAACGGAATGCCGTCGAGCGGCCTGCCTGTCTTGGGATCCTTCACGTTCTTGATCTCGACGCCATCGGGGTTGCTCGAACCGACCTCGTGCAGCGCGAGCAGGTGCGCGACAACGAGCGCGAGGAGCGCGAGCGGCACCGCGATCACGTGGTAGGCGAAAAAGCGGTTGAGCGTCGCATCCGACACCACGAAATCGCCGCGGATCCAGATCGCGAGGTCCGGTCCGATCACGGGAATCGCGTCGAAGAGGTTCACGATCACCTGCGCGCCCCAGTAGGACATCTGACCCCAGGGAAGGAGGTAGCCGAAGAAGGCCTCGGCCATCAGGCACAGGAAAATCAACACCCCGAAGATCCAAAGAAGCTCGCGCGGCCTGCGGTACGAGCCGTAGAGCATCGCGCGGAACATGTGCAGATACACGCAGATGAAGAACAAGGAGGCGCCGGTCGAGTGCATGTAGCGGATCCACCAGCCCCAGGGTACCTCGCGCATGATGTACTCGACCGAGGCGAACGCCTGAGCGGCGTCCGGCTTGTAGTTCATGGTGAGGAAGATTCCGGTGACGATCTGAATCACCAGCACGAAAAGCGCGAGCGATCCGAAGTAGTACCAGAAATTGAAATTCTTCGGCGCGTAATACTCGGTGAGGTGCTTGCGCCAGGTCTCCATCAGCGGGAAGCGCTGATCGATCCACGTGAGCAGGTCGTTGAAGGGCCCCGCGCCGGTTACCGCCTGCTTTTCTGCTGCGGCCATCGCTCTATGCCTTCTTCTTGTCTTCGCCGATCAGGATCCGAGTGTCCGAGAGATAGGTGTAGGGCGGGACCTTGAGATTGTCCGGGGCGGGCTTATTCTTGTAGACCCGGCCCGCAAGGTCGAAGAGCGATCCGTGGCAAGGACAATAGAACCCTCCGGTCCACTGGCTCTCGAACGCCTCCGGACCCGGTTTGAGCCGGTCCTGCGGGGAACAGCCGAGGTGCGAGCAAATTCCGACTACAACCAGGTACTCCGGCTTGATCGAGCGGTATTCGTTCCGGGCGTATTCGGGCGTCAGCTCGCCTTTCTTGCGCTCGCTTTTGGGGTCAGCGACCTTGCCGTCGGTGCGCTCGATCTCTTCGAGCATTTCCTTGGTGCGATGAAGGATCCAGACCGGCTGGCCGCGCCACTCGACGGTCATTTTTTCCCCGGGATTGAGCTGGCCGATGTCGGCCTCGACGGGCGCGCCGAGCGCTTCGGCGCGCTCCGAGGGCAACATCGAAGCTGCGAAGGGGACGGACGTGGCGACTGCGGCTGCACCGCCCGCACAGGCGCTCGCGATGACCAAGCTGCGACGGCTGCGGTTGACCTGGGATTGATCGCTCATGGAGAAACCCTGACTGGGAAAGGCATTGTCGGAGAGAGCGGAATTATACAGAAAGCATCGCGCCGAACCAAATTTTTTGGCCCAACTCTTTGATTCAGAGAGAGAATTCTTGACCTACGCCGGTTTTCCGCCGAGGGTGTGTGCGCGAAGAACGCGGTATCAGCTCGTTGCCGCGGCAAGCCGGCGCGCTCAAGCGTTTTGCGCAATAATCGCGGTACGAGGGAGTCCGGGTTGCGCCTCGCATACCGCGCAGGTGAACCGCTGCGGACGAGCGTCCAAGATCTCCGCCGAAGCACCGCCCGCTCAATCCATGCGCAATCTCTGGCTCATCTTTGCCCAAACGGCCACCGTTGCGGTGAGCGTGCTTTTCGTCGTCACCACACTGAAGCCGGAGTGGCTCGGTCGTCCCGGTTCCGGACTCCAGGTGGTCGAGTTGCGTCAGGCCACGTCATCACCCGGCCTTCCCGCGCGTGCGGCCTCCTACAGCGACGCGGTGAAAAAAGCCGTCCCCTCGGTCGTGAACATCTTCACCAGCAAAGAAATCAAGACGCCGCGCCATCCGTTCCTCGACGATCCTCTCTTCCGGCATTTCTTCGGGGACCGCCTCGAAGAGGAACCGCAGCGCGCGGCAAGCCTCGGCTCCGGCGTGATCGTGAGTCCCAAGGGGTACATTCTCACCAATCACCACGTGGTCGAGGCGGCCGACGAGATCGAGGTAGCGCTCATCGACGGCAAGAAGCTGAAAGCCAAAGCCGTCGGTTCCGATCCCGAAACGGACATCGCGGTCCTGCAGGTCGAAGGCGGGCCGGTCCCGGCGATCACTTTCGGCGACGCCGATGCCCTGCGCGTCGGCGATGTCGTGCTCGCCATTGGCAACCCCTTCGGCGTGGGACAGACCGTGACGATGGGCATCGTCTCGGCGCTCGGCCGCAGCCAGCTCGGCATCAATACTTTCGAGAATTTCATCCAGACCGATGCGGCGATCAATCCAGGAAACTCCGGCGGAGCCCTCATCGACTCCGCTGGGAATCTCGTCGGCATCAACACTGCGATCTACTCGCGCTCGGGTGGATCCCTCGGCATCGGCTTTGCGATCCCCGCATCGAGCGCAAGGAACGTCATGGAACAGATCATCCAGACTGGCGGCGTCACGCGCGGGTGGATCGGTGTCGAGGCGCGCGAGATCACTCCGGAAATGGGCGAGTCCTTCCGCCTGGGTGCCACCACCGGAGTCCTCATCGAGGGTGTGCTGCGGGGCGGGCCCGCCGAACGAGCGGGATTGAAGCCCGGCGATGTTCTGGTTGCGATCGAGGGCAAGCCGGTCAAGGATCCGAACGCGATGCTGAACCTGGTGGCAGCCCTCGTCCCGGGAAAGCCTGCTTCGATAAGGCTGCGGCGCGACAACAAGGACGTGGATATCCAGGTCGCCGTCGGCAAACGCCCGACCCAGCAACGTCGGCGGCGCTAGTCGCCGCCCCCGGGTGCCTCGGACGCAGCGGGAGCGCGTCCGACGATGCGCGCGCAGACGATGCCAAGCTCGTAGAGAAGCCACAAGGGTACGGCGAGCATCACTTGCGAGATGACGTCGGGAGGGGTGAATATCGCCCCGACTACGAATGCGCCGACGATCACGTACGGGCGGATTTCCTTCAGCTTGTCTATCGAGACCACGCCCACCCGCACTAGGACGATGACTACCACCGGAACCTCGAAGGTCACCCCGAACGCCATGAACGTGGTCAGCACGAAAGAAAGATATTTATCGATGTCGGTCATCCACGCGACGCCTTCCGGTGCGATGGACGCCATGAACTTGAAAACGACCGGGAATACCAGGAAATACGCAAAAGACATTCCCAGCAGAAACAAAAACGAGCTCGCGACGACCAGGGGTAGCACCAGGCGCTTCTCGTTCACATACAAACCCGGCGCGACGAACGCCCACACCTGGTAGAGGACATAAGGGAGCGCGATCACGAACGCCACGAGAAACGCCACCTTGACCGGAACGAGAAACACGCCGACCACGTCGGTGGCGATCATCTGACCGCCGACGGGGAGCGCCGCAATCAGGGGCATGGCGAGGAGCGCGTAAAGCTCCCTCGCCCAGGGAAACAGGCACAGGAACACGACGATCACCGCAAGAATCGCACGCAAGAGCCGGTCGCGCAGCTCGACCAGATGGGAGATGAAGGTGTCCGGCGTGCTCATTCGCAGCCGGCTCAGACGGCGGTTTTTTCCGGCGGCGGGGGCGCGCCGCCTTGCGGCTCGCGGCCGTCTTCAGCGGACTGCGAGGCGGCATCCGCGGGTGCTGACTGTGGCGTGCCCGACGGCGCTGCGGCTCCGTCCTCGATTCTCGTCAAAGCATCGAGCTCCGCTTCGGTTTTCGACACCTCGCTTTGAACCGAGTCGACCGCCGTATTGACCGTGCCTTCGAAGCCGCGCGCGGCGTCTTCGAAAGTGCTCTTGAATTTGCGCAGTTCGTCCAGCTCGATCTCGCGGTTGATGTCGGCCTTGACGTCGTTGACGTAGCGCTGCAGGCGGCCGAACAAGTGGCCCATGGTGCGCGCCACGCGAGGCAGCCGCTCCGGCCCGATGACGATGAGCGCCACGACGGCGATCACCATCAGTTCGGAGAATCCGACGTCAAACACGGAGGGTGAACGAATCGTTCAAAAAAGAAGCCGGGACCGCTCCCGGCATCCGGATCAGGCCGAAGACCCTTCAGGTCTTGGCCTTGTCCTTGACCTCGCCCTCGATGGTGCGGCCACCCAGCTGGGACTGGGGCGAAGATCCGCTCTCGGAATGCTTGTCGGCCGAGGAATCTTTCATGCCGTCCTTGAATCCTCGTACGGCCCCGCCCAGGTCGGCGCCGATG
Organism: Betaproteobacteria bacterium; assembly: GCA_005882235.1. Taxonomy (GTDB): domain Bacteria; phylum Pseudomonadota; class Gammaproteobacteria; order Burkholderiales; family SG8-39; genus VBDM01. The sequence goes on along the minus strand of VBCT01000101.1, from coordinate 1,102 downwards.
TTACGGAGTTTTTTCGTGCCGAAAACGAGCAAAACGATCAGCAGCACGACCAGCCAGTGCCAAATGCTCCAGGTACCCATGGCTTACCCTTTCAATTGCGCTTCAGCATCGGGCCCAAGGCTTCCGGGCCGCCGATGACATGGACGTGCAGATGATACACCTCCTGCCGACCCACCCGTCCGGTGTTGATGATGACGCGAAAACCGTCGGTCGACCCCTGCTCGCGCGCCAAGCGCGGCGCCATGGCGAGGACTTTGCCCAGTATCGCCTGGTGGCCCAGCTCGCAATCCGCGAGCGAATCAATGTGTTTCTTCGGGATGATCATGAAATGCACCGGGGCGAGCGGATGGATGTCATGGAAGGCGAAAATCTCCGCGTCCTCGTAGATTTTTCGGCTGAGGATTTCTCCCCGGACGATCTTGCAGAAGACGCAGTTTTCCGCGTCCATCCCTATTTCCGCTCGACCTTTGCGCGCCGCCTGTCAGCGCGTGCGGCCTTTTCGTCGATCCCGGAAATGCCCTCGCGGCGGCGCAGCTCGGCGAGCACGTCGGCGGGCCGCAAGTCGTACTGTGCGAGCATGATCAGGCAATGAAACCACAGGTCGGCCGTTTCGCCGACGATGCGCAGCCGGTCCCCGTCCTTGGCGGCCATCACGGCTTCGGTCGCTTCCTCGCCGACTTTTTTCAGGATCGCGTCGGGTCCGCGCGCGAACAGCCGTGAAACGTAGGACTTTTCCGGGTCTCCGGCCTTGCGCGACTCGACCACGTCCGCCAGCCGTTCGAGTATGTCGCTCATCGTGCGTATATTTCCTTCGGGTCCCTAATGATCGGCTCCACCGTCACCCAGCGCCCGTTGTCGAGCTTCTGGAAAAAGCAGCTGTGTCTTCCGGTGTGGCACGCGATCCCGCCGCCTTGTTCCACCCTGAGCAGGACCACGTCCTCGTCGCAGTCGAGACGGATCTCGCGCACCGTCTGCACGTTTCCCGATTGCTCGCCTTTTTTCCACAACCGCTTTCGGGAACGCGACCAGTAATGCGCTTCGCCGGTCGCCGCCGTCTTGGCGAGCGACTCGCGGTTCATCCAGGCGAGCGTCAGGACCTTGT
>VBCT01000100.1 GCA_005882235.1 Betaproteobacteria bacterium | reverse complement strand
GACGGCAGAAGTGGATCGACCAGTCCCAGTCGCTCAACATCTACATCGGCCAGGCCTCCGGCAAGAAACTGGACGAAAGCTACAAGCTTGCCTGGCAGCGGGGCTTGAAAACCACTTACTACCTGCGCGCGATGGGCGCGACGCACGCCGAGAAATCGACCGTGAGAACGGGCCAGCTGAACGCCGTTTCCGCGGGAGAAGGAATGCCCACCGCGGGCGCGACCGCCGCGCCGCGACCATCGGGTGAGCCGGAAATCCAGTACTGCAAGATCGACGATCCGGAATGCGAATCCTGCCAGTGAGCGCGAGCAAGCACGAGAACAGGGAGAGAGAAAATGCTTTCTTTTGATGACATCGGGGCCGAGGCGATTCCCGGTCTCAACCTGCAGTCGGTGAGCGGGCTGGCGCCGTCGTCGGCCGCCGGCCCTTCGGGGGAGCGCTATTCCTCCGGCAACAGCCACCGGCGCGTGCGCGTCGAGGACAAGCGCATCATCAACGCGCGGGCCGACGTCAATCAGCTCGTACCGTTCAAGTACAAATGGGCATGGGAAAAATACCTCGCCGCCTGCGCAAATCACTGGATGCCGCAGGAAATCAACATGAGCCGCGACATTGCCCTGTGGAAAGACGCGAACGGGCTGACGGAGGACGAGCGGCGCTTGGTCAAGCGCAACCTGGGCTTCTTCGTCACGGCAGATTCACTCGCGGCGAACAACATCGTTCTCGGCACCTATCGTCACATCACCGCGCCCGAATGCCGGCAATACCTGCTGCGGCAGGCGTTCGAGGAAGCCATCCACACTCACGCTTACCAGTACATCGTCGAGAGCTTGCGTCTGGACGAGGGCGAGGTATTCAACGCCTACCACGAGATCCCGAGCATCCGTGACAAGGACGAGTTCCTCATCCCTTTCATCGACATCCTCACCGACCCGACCTTCCGGACCGGCACGCCGGAGGCCGATCAAAAGCTGCTGCGCAGCCTCATCGTGTTCGCCTGCGTGATGGAGGGCATGTTCTTCTATGTCGGTTTCACCCAGATTCTGGCGCTGGGCCGGCAGAACAAGATGACCGGCTCCGCCGAGCAGTACCAGTACATCCTGCGCGACGAGTCGATGCACTGCAACTTCGGCATCGACCTTATCAACCAGATCAAGATGGAGAACCCGCACTTGTGGACCCCCGAATTCCGCGAAGAGATCCAGGGCCTCATCAAGAAGGCGGTCGAGCTCGAGTATCGCTATGCCGAAGACACCATGCCGCGCGGTGTCTTGGGGCTCAACGCTCCGATGTTCAAGGAGTACCTGCGCTACATCGCCAATCGCCGTTGCCAGCAGATCGGAGTGGACGCGATGTTTTCCGGTGCGAGCAACCCGTTTCCTTGGATGAGCGAGATGACCGATCTCAAGAAGGAGCGGAATTTTTTCGAAACGCGGGTTATCGAGTATCAAACCGGAGGTGCGCTCAGTTGGGACTAGGTCGCTGCAGCTTCGATCGAATCAACGGTGCAGGAAAGGAATTCAATTCTCCGGGGTTTGCCCCGGAGCTTGAATAGCCCGCGCCCCAACGGGCGGGTTCGTTTGTTCCACAACTCTTGATGGAGGCCAGTCATGGCAAAGAAGAGAAGAGGCAAGAAAGCGGCAAAGAAAAAGAAAAAGAGGAAAGCAGCACGAAAGAAAGGCAAAAGGAAGTCGTTGAGGAAGCCCGCAAAAAAAGCGGCCAAGAAGAAGTCCGCCCGAAAGAAGGCGAGACCCAGAGGAAGGGCGGCCAGGAAGGCCGCAACGCCGGCAGCAACGATGGCGGGATCGGCGGCCGCAGCCCCTTCGGCAGCGGCGACGCTAGGAGGGGCGAAAACCGCCCTGAACCCCGCAGCTGCATGGCCCTTTCCTACGGGTTCCAGGCCGTAAGTGGGTTGGGAGTGAACTGCGGTCGGTCCGGGGGCCCTAGTGCCCCGGACTGAACCGCGGCGATTTGAGGCTGGGGTGGTTTGACTGAGGTTAACTATTTCTTTAGAATGCAGTTGCTGCGACGCAGCAACTTAACTGCGCAGCGGCGGGCGTTTAAGGTTTCAGGGGGGTTGGTTACCGAGACCTTTATCTGCCTTTAAGAGATAAAAGAATGGAGGTAGGTGCGATGAACACCACCTGGACAAAGCAAGGCTTGCTGGTTCGGTTTGCAAAAGTGGCGACGGTACTGCATCACGGTCTGGCCTTCATAGGGCTCGCGGCTGTGGTGCTCGTTCTGGTGCGCGGGAAGGCGTTGTTCTTCGACGAGAGCGCCGCCCACTCTGCTGCGGTCGGCTCGATCCGCTACGACGGAGCGGTCTCACTGCTCGACGGGGCGGACGATGCGGACACCCAGAAATACCGGGCGCTCGCCAATTACGTATCCCGTAAATACCGGATCGCGCCGGATGTCACCGAGCAGTTTGTGGGCGCCGCCTACGACGCCGGTCGGCAAGTGGGTCTGGATCCGCTACTGATTCTCGCGGTAATGGCGGTCGAGTCCCGCTTCAATCCGGTAGCCGAGAGCCTCATGGGCGCCAAGGGTCTGATGCAGGTGATTCCCAGACACCACCTCGACAAACTCCTCGAGCACGGTGGAGAAGAAGCGGTGCTCGATCCGATGATCAACATCGCCTTGGGAGCGCGCATTCTCAAGGAATACGTTCGCCGCACCGGCAGTCTGGAGGCGGGTCTGCAGTTCTATAACGGTGCGTTGGCGGATCCTTCGAGCCAATACGCCCAGAAAGTCTTCGCGGAAAAAGAGCGCCTGCAGCAGGCGGTACGCCAATTCGGTCGCCCTGGGGTGCGCAGCTCAATATGATCGCCGCGCGTCGCGGCTCCCCAGCATTCGCGCGATCCTCTCCACGCCTTCCTCGAGATCCTCGAGCGAGCGCGTGTAGGCAAAGCGCACGTGACGCTCCGGGTGGTTCGAGCCGAAGTCGAGCCCCGGCGTAATTGCAACGCCCGCTTCTTCCAGCACCCGCAATGCAAATCGGGTGCTGTCCACAGAGAGGCTCTCGCAGCCGGCGTAGATGTAGAAAGCTCCCTGGGGCATCACGGGAATGCGAAATCCCAGCGCGCGCAGCGCGGGAACCATGTAATCGCGGCGGCGCCGGAACTCCTGCCTGCGCTCCTCAAGAACCGCGAGCGTTTCCGGCTGAAACGCCGCGAGCGCCGCGTACTGCGCGGGGGCGGAAGGACAGATGAACGCGTTCTGGGCGAGCTTTTCGATCTCCCGCACGTAGGTCTCGGGAGCCACGATCCACCCCAGCCTCCAGCCGGTCATGTTGAAGTACTTGGAAAAGCTGTTGACGACGAACACGTCATCGGCCAGCTCGAGCGCCGTTGACGCCTCATCATCGTAGACCAGTCCCTGATAGATCTCGTCCATCACGATGAACCCGCCGGCTCGTCGTACCGAGGCGATGATCGCACGCAGCTCCTCGCGCGGGATCATGGTCCCGGTCGGATTGGAGGGTGAAGCGAGCAGCACGCCGCGCGTCGCGCGGGTCCAGTGCGAGCGAATATCTGCGTCCGCAAGCTGGTAGTGCTGGGTTTCGTCGACTGGAATCGCGCGCGGGCGGCCTTCGAACAAGCGCACGAAATGCCGGTTGCAGGGATAGCAGGGATCGGGCATCAGCACCTCGTCGCCCGGGTCGACGAGCGCGGCTAGGGTGAGCAAAAAAGCGCCCGACGCCCCGGCGGTGACCACGATCCGCGAAGAGGGCACCGTCACGCCGAGCCGTTCACGATAGAAATCGGAAATGGCCTGGCGCAGCTCCGGAATGCCGATCGAAGCCGTGTAACCCAGGCGGCGCTGGCGGATCGCCTCGATCGCCGCCTCCGCAACCAGAGGCGGTGCGGCGAAGTCCGGCTGGCCGATTTCCATGTGGACGATGCGGCGTCCCGCGGCTTCCAGTTCATACGCGCGGTTCTGCACGTCCATCACATGGAAGGCCTCGATGTCGGCCATGCGGGCCGCGAGGATCAGATTTGCGTCACGCTTCATAAGGGCTGCCGCACATTATGCCGCAGCGTGCCGGCGGGAAGCGAAGGCGCCGCGGCGCGACGAAATTCGGCTATCATGCGGCCAAGTAACACAAGAACTTCAAGTCGCGAATTTCCCATGGATGAAATCCTGCGCAGGAGCGCCCTGGAGTATCACCTCCGGCAACCGCCGGGAAAGATCTCGGTCACTCCGACGAAGGGTTTGCTGAATCAGCGCGATCTCGCGCTCGCGTACACGCCCGGGGTGGCTGCGGCCTGCGAGGAGATCGTGCGCGACCCCGCAGAGGCGCGCAAGCTGACTTCGCGCGGAAACCTTATCGGTGTCGTGACAAATGGAACCGCCGTGCTGGGCTTGGGGGCAATCGGGCCGCTCGCATCCAAGCCGGTGATGGAAGGCAAGTCAGTGCTCTTCAAGAAATTCGCCGGAATCGATTGCTTCGATATCGAAGTGAACGAGCGCGATCCGGACAGGCTGGTCGAGATCATCGCGGCGCTGGAGCCTACTTTCGGCGGAATCAATCTCGAGGACATCAAGGCGCCGGAATGCTTCCACATCGAGAGGAGGCTGCGCGAGCGCATGAAAATCCCGGTGTTCCACGACGACCAGCACGGGACCGCCATCATCGTCGGCGCTGCGGTGCTGAACGGGTTGCGCGTCGTGGAGAAGGACATAGAAAAGGCGAAGCTCGTCTGCTCGGGCGCGGGTGCCGCCGCGCTTGCCTGTCTCGATCTGCTCGTGAGCCTGGGGTTGAAGGCGGACAACGTCTGGGTGTCCGACATCAAGGGAGTCGTGTACCAGGGTCGAAAGGAGGAAATGGACCCGAACAAGACCCGTTACGCCCGCAAGACATCGGCGCGTACGCTCGCCGAGATCATGCCGGACGCAGACGTGTTTCTCGGCCTATCGGCCGGCGGGGTTCTCAAAGCGGAGATGGTGGCGCAAATGGCCGACAGGCCGCTGATCCTCGCGCTCGCCAACCCGGAGCCGGAGATCCTCCCCGATGTCGCGAAGGGCGTCCGCCCCGACGCGGTCATGGCGACGGGGCGGTCGGATTTCCCGAACCAGGTGAACAACGTCCTGTGCTTTCCGTTCATCTTTCGCGGCGCGCTCGACGTCGGAGCGACCGCGATCAACGAGCCCATGAAGCTCGCCGCGGTCCGCGCCATCGCCGAACTCGCGATGGCGGAGCAATCGGAGATCGTGGCAGCCGCCTATGGCGAGCAAGTCCTCAAGTTCGGTCCGGAGTACCTGATTCCCAAACCCTTCGATCCGCGTCTCATCGTGAAAATCGCTCCCGCGGTGGCGAGGGCTGCCATGGACTCCGGCGTCGCCACGCGTCCGATCGCCGATTTCGACGCCTACAACAACCAGCTCCTGCAGTTCGTCTATCACTCGGGCCTCATCATGAAGCCGATCTTCGACGCGGCGAAGGAAGGTCCGCGGCGTCGGATCGTGCTTGCCGAAGGCGAAGACGAGCGCACGTTGCGTGCGGCTCAGGTGGTGGTGGACGAGGGCCTCGCCAGGCTGATCCTGGTGGGGAGACCTCCCGTGGTCGAGCGGCGCATCGAACGCCACGGATTGCGCATCCGGCCGGGGACGGATTTCGAGCTCGTGAACCCCGAATCCGACCCCCGCTACCGCGATTATTGGACGGAGTACCACCGCCTCGCGGAGAGGCGTGGGGTCTCGCAGCAATTCGCGCAGATGGAGCTGCGTCGCCGCCATACGCTGATCGGCGCGATGATGATCCACCGCGGCGAAGCCGACGGAATGATCTGCGGCACTATCGGCACGCACGGAACGCACCTGCAGTACATCGACCAGGTGATTGGTTTGCGGCCGGGCGCGAGGCATTTCTATGCGATGAAAGCGCTCATGTTGCCCAAGCGCACGGTTTTCATCTGCGACACCTACGTCAATCTCGACCCTAGCGCCGAGCAGCTCGCGGAAATGACCGCGCTCGCGGCAGAGGTGATCCGGCGTTTCGGCGTGGTCCCGAAGGCGGCCCTGCTCTCGCACTCGAGTTTCGGAACGA
>VBCT01000099.1 GCA_005882235.1 Betaproteobacteria bacterium | reverse complement strand
CTGATCTTCAAGGGCGAGGTGCACGAGATCAAGGAAATCATGAAGAAGTCGCGCGAGCTCGGCATGCAGACCTTCGATCAGTCGCTGTTCGACCTGTTCGAGGCGGGCAAGATCAGCTACGAGGACGCGCTCCGCAACGCCGACAGCGTGAACGACCTGCGGTTGAACATCAAGCTGCACTCCAAGGAAGCGAAGAACCGGGACATCACGGCAGGCATCGAGCACCTCAACATCGTCTGACGCGGACGCCGAATATGCGGAGGAACCCATGAATACGAAACGGTGGTTGCTGGCGAGCGTGGCGGTATTTGTCGTGGTGGCAGTGCTGGAATTTCTGATCCACGGCGTACTCCTGTCGGACGTGTACCGGCAGACGGCTTCAGTGTGGCGGTCGGAAGCGGAGATGCAGAAGATGATGTGGATCTTCTGGGTAGGGATGCTGGTATTCGCACCATTCTTCGCGCTGATCTACGTGAAGGGCTACGAGAAAGGCAAGCCCGGCCTGGGACAGGGGTTTCGCTACGGCCTGTATGTCGGAGTCATGTTGTCCGTGATGCACAGCTTCGGCTGGTACGTGATTCTCCCGATTCCGCCCGCGCTCGCGTTCTATTGGTTCGTGGGAATTCTGGTGGAATTCATCGCCGCGGGTGTCGCCGCGGGTCTGGTTTACCACGATTAGTTTCGGTCTTACTGAAGTCCAACTCGTGGTCCGGAGCGGACGCGCAAGCGCGCCGCTGATTTCAGACTTCACACCTCAGCCGGCAATGATGAACGTGTTTCCCCATCCTCCGGCGTCGGCCGTGACGCGCATTCTGGGGGAGGCGGGATTGCCTTGCTCCGACCTGACCGCCGCACACTTGGAGCGCTTCTTCGGGTGTGGCTCGATGGGCGCTCCAGACGGAATCGTGGGACTCGAGCTGTACGAATCCGTGGCATTACTTCGGTCGCTGGCGGTCACTTCTAAGTGTCGCGGTCGAGGCTGCGGTACCGCGCTAGTGGCACAGGCTGAACTCTTCGCGCAGTCGCAAGGGGCAAGAGAAATCTATCTCCTTACCACGACGGCGGAGCGCTTTTTCGAGCGGTTGGGTTATGCGCGCGTGCTGCGTGAAGCCGCGCCGGTAGCGATCCAGCGGACGCAAGAGTTCTCGGTCTTGTGTCCTTCGGGGTCGGCCTTCATGCTCAAGCGGTTGCCAATCAAGGATGTCACGTGCACTACATAGGACGTGCATGGCTCGCGATTCTTGCCCTGTTTCTGATCTTGCCCGTCGCCTGCGCGATCTCGGTCGCTGTTTTGTACGGGCTCGCATGGCCAGATCATCCCAATGAGGTGTTCTCGTGGGCAGCGTTCGATGTCGCCGAGTTCGTTCCGTGGATCTTGGCACTCGCGCTGTTTTCGTTTACTTCCATTCGTCCATGGCTAAAAGCCGCGGTGGCGGTCCTGTCGGTGCCTTACGCGATGCTCGCGTTTGCTGCCGGGGAGCTGTTCGTCGGGTGTGCCTTTGGGAATTGCCTGTGACTCCGGCTCAACGCAGACCTTAGCCCCTTACCCGAAATATGGCGCGAATCCTCGCGATTGTCGCTCTTGTGTGGCTGGCGTTAATGCCGCCGTTGTTCACCGGCGGCGCCTGCACCGCCGAGTTCGATCACGAGGCCTCCCAGGTTGCGGCAAACCAAAAATCCCTCGCAACGCCTACGCTTGCCCAAGCGTACTGGAGCTCAAGGCAGGTCCCGATCTCCGTGGTTTCCGCGGAGCAATGCCGTCGCGCCAAGCCTCGGTTCGTCGCGGCGTGCGGCTCGGGTGTTCTCGTGGGCAGCGTTCGATGTCGCGGAGTTCGTTCCGTGGATCTTGACGCTCGCACTGCTTCCGCTGGCGACGACCGCAACCGCTTGGCGCGTATGGTCACGGAGATGAATCCCTTCAGGTCCTTGCCCTTGCCGTGGCTTGGCTTCGCTTTGCATTGGGCCAGATAGCGCTGCCTACGTTCGTGGGCGCTGACGGGGCTAAGCCTCCATCGAACGTATCGAATGCGATTTCGGCTAAGATCGCCCGGGCGAGTGCCCCATCGAGCAGCCCGGCGAAACGAGAAATCGAGGAGAAGCGCCATGAAAATCCATTTCGACCTTACTCATCGCGGCTCATCGGCAGTCCATTTGTCGCTTCGATCGTGGCTCGCACGCGACCTCGCCTGTTTCGCGGTCGCGATCGCCTTCTCGGCGCCGCATGCCGTCGCACAGACGCCCGCAGCGGGGCCGCGCGAGCTGCCGCCCAAGACGGTGCCGGTGCCGGACACGGTGAGCCCGCAGATGCAAAAACAGATCGCGGCGCCCCTCACCCCGACCTGGAACGTGATCCCGACGACAGCCGAGGGCTGGAAAGAGCAGGTCAATGCGGGCTATCAGGCCACCATGAAAGCGTTGCCGGCGTTGCGCGAAACCCTAGGCGTCAAGGTCGAGCCGATGACCATCGACGGGGTCAAGGCGTATAGCGTCACGCCGGCGGTGATCCCGCCTGAGAACCGCAACCGGCTGCTGGTCCACGTCCACGGCGGCTGCTTCGTGAGCTTTCCCGGCGAATCCGGCACCGTCGAAGCGGTCTATATGGCGGGATTCGGGCGCTTCAAGGTGATCTCGGTCGACTATCGCATGCCGCCCGACCATGCCTTTCCGGCCGCCCTCGACGACGCGATGACGGTATGGAAGGCCGCCACAAAAATGGCGCGGCCGAAGAACATGGCGATCTTCGGCTCCTCGGCAGGCGGCAACCTCACGCTGGCGATGGTCCTGCGCGCCAAGCAGGACAAGCTGCCGTTGCCGGCCGCGATCGCACCGGGCACGCCGATGTCCGATCTGACCGGGGCCGGCGACTCCTTCCAGACCAATGCGATGCTCGACAATGTGCTGGTGGCGTACGGAGCGAATTGCGACAAGCGCGCCGCGCTCTACACCAACGGCCGCGACCTCAAGGAGCCGATGCTCTCGCCGGTGTACGGCGACATGCGCGGCTTTCCGCCGGCGATCCTCACCACCGGGACGCGCGATCTGCTCCTCTCCAACACGGTGCGCGTGCACCGCAAGCTGCGCGAGGCCGGGGTCGAAGCGGTGCTGCAGGTCTTCGAAGGTCAGTCGCACGCACAGTATTACCGCGATGTCGGGGCGCCGGAGACCAAAGAGGCGTTCACGGAGATCGCCCGGTTCTTCGACAAGCACCTAGGAAGATAGCAGTCACGAGGCGCGCGAACCCTGGGCAGCGCGAATACGAGCGTCATGAACGTCGATCAGGCAAGGTCCTTCGTGCAAAAGCACGGGGTCGTGCTCGCATCGGGCAAAGGTCCGGTGCCCCGGTTGGCCGAGGCGGTAGTGGGCGAGCCGATTACAGGCAGCTGGTGGAGTCATCCGAGGGCCCATGAAATCTTCGCGGTACTTCAATCAGTAGTCGAATCGGGCGATGTCCTCGTATGCCGCCTGGTCGAAGGGAAAGTAACCTTGGTTCATCGCCGACTTTGGCCCGCCCTTGTCCGCGTGGCGGAGCGATTCCCGAAGAATCAGGTCGCGCAGGTGCGGCAAGAGCATACTGCTTCGGGACGCCATGTGAACAGGGAGGTCCCGTTTCCAAAATGGGTTCCGGTTGAAGTGACGGAACGCGCGAGGGTCATGAGCGAAGAGGAAGCTCTAGGCGCTCTGGGTCCATGGACCGCTCTGCCTGAGGCAAAGTCGAACCGACCCACCGCCGGCACCTCGTCTCGCAAGCGCAAGTCGTCGGCCAGCAGCTCACCGAGACATTAGGCACCAAACGGGGTCGCCGTGCCGGAGGTCGTTTATTACGTTGCAGCGAGCCTCGGTGGATACATCGCCCCTTCCGATGGCGGGATTGAATGCCTCTCGCCGTTCTAAGGCAAGGGCGAGGATTGCGGTACTTGAGAGGGGCCGATGCCTGAGCCCTCGATCCATAGGACGGCAACTCGAAACGACCTGCCGCAGATCGTGGAAATCTACAACTCCACGATCCCGTCGCGAATCGCGACGGCCGACACCGAGCCCGTCTCGGTCGAGAGCCGGGTGCACTGGTTCGACGAACACACGCCGGGTCGCAGGCCCCTTTGGGTGGTCGAGGACGCAGGTCGCGTCGTGGCCTGGCTCAGCTTCTCGACGTTTTACGGGCGCCCGGCATACGCCAGGACCGCAGAGCTGAGCCTCTACGTTCACGAGGCGTTCCGAAAGCGGGGGTTCGGCTCCTATCTGCTGACCCAAGCGCTGGCTCACGCGCCGACGCTCGAGGTCGACACCCTGTTGGGGTTCATATTCGGCCACAACGAACCGAGCCTTGCGTTGTTCCAGCGATTCGGATTCCTGCGGTGGGGAGAGCTGCCGAAGATTGCTGCATTGGACGGAGTCGAACGCGATCTCATCATCGTCGGCAGACGCATAGGGGACCCCGAGGGGTAGCTGCGGTAGCTGCCGCGGACGCTCTACAGTATCATCTAAGACAATCACTCCGGAGGACGCATGGCCCACACTTTTCCCGAGCTGAAGAGCAAGCCTCTCGCCGAGCTGCGCGAGATCGCGGCCGGAATCGAGCACGAGGCGGTGAAGGGCTACACGCAGCTGAACAAGGACCATCTGCTCGCCGCGCTCTGCAAGGCGCTCAACATCGACATGCACGTGCACCACGAAGTCAAGGGCGTCGACAAGACCGCGATCAAGACCAAGATCGGCGAGTGGCAGAAAAAGCGCGACGAGGCGCTCGCCGCGAAGGATCGCGGCAAGCTGAAGGTCGCGCTCAACCACATCCACCATTTCAAGCACCAGCTGCGCAAGGCAATGGTGTAAGGAATGGTGTAAGGCACGGCGGCGGGCAGGAGAGGCCCCGCATGAACCCCGAAAACGTCATCGACGTCACACGACTCATCCAGCTCGCGGTCGCGCCGGTGTTCCTGCTCACCGCGGTGGGGACGATCATCGGAGTGCTCTCCAATCGCCTGGGCCGCGCCGTGGACCGCAGCCGCACACTCGAGGAACGGCTGCGCCAGCTCCAGCCCGAGGGACAGAAGGCGGCGCGCGCGGAACTCAATCTCCTCAGCCGGCGCGTGCGCCTCGTCTACGGCTCGATCGTGCTCTCGGTGATTTGCGCGCTTTTCGTCGGACTGCTGATTGCGGTCGCCTTCGTCGACGCGTTCATCGACATCGATCTGTCGAAGTTCATCGGGCTGCTCTTCATCGCCGCGATGCTCGCCTTCATCCTCGCGCTGATGGTGTTTCTGCGCGAAATCTTCCTGGCGGTCTCGAGCGCGCGCAGCCAGATGCGCTAAGCGCCGGGCCCGCTCGTGCGCGACGGGGTGGACTTCTTGCGGTTGGACCCGGCGACGATCAGATACTCGTAGAGCCGGCATTCCAGGGGGCCGTTGTAAAGGGGCGTGCGCCTGGACGCGGTCAATCGGATCAGTTTCGGAAGTCGTGTATCCCCGGAGAAGAGGTAACAGCGCCAGCCCGGGTAGTACTTCTTCAGCGTGTCGCCCAGCTTCGGGTAGAACTCCGCGAGCGCCGCCTCCTCGCCGGTCCGGGTGCCGTAGGGCGGATTGGCGAGGAGCACTCCCGCGCCCGCCGGGGCGCCGGTATCGAGTACGTCGGCCTGTTTGAGTTCGACGCAGTCGGCAAGGCCCGCAGCCTCGAGATTGAGGCGGGCTTTTTTCAGCTCCTCGCCGTAGCGGTCGCGGGCGAAGATCGGGAGGCGCCGTACAGGCTTGCGGCGGGCGAGCGCCGCGTCGCGCACCTCGTTCCACCGCCTGAGGTCGAATCCGGCGAGGCGCTCGAAGCCGAAGACGCGCGCGTGTCCCGGTGGGATCGCGAGCGCCATCATCGCCGCCTCGACGACGAGCGTCCCGCTGCCGCACATGGGGTCGAGGAGGGGCTCGCCCGAATTCCAGCCCGCGAGCTGAACGATGCCGGCGGCAAGGTTCTCCTTCAGCGGGGCCTCGCCCGCGTCCCTGCGGTAGCCGCGCTTGTTGAGCGGTTCGCCGGAGGTGTCCAGGTAAAGCGTGGCCTCCACCTTGTCGAGGAAAGCCTGGATGCGCACCTCGGGGAAGCGCGTGTCCACGTCGGGCCGCCGCCCGCGGTCGGCGCGAAACCGGTCGCACACCGCGTCCTTGATGCGCAAAGTCGCGAACTCGAGGCTCTTGAGCGGGGAGCGGATCGCGTTGACGTCGACGCGAATGCTTTGCGTCTCGCTGAACCATTCGGGCCACTTCACCGCCAGAGCCGCTTCGTAGACGTCCTCTTCTCCCCGGTACGGGGAGCGGGCAAGCCGCATCAGGACACGCGTGGCGATCCGCGACTCGAGGTTGGCCCGGTAACACGCCTGGATCTCGCCCTCGAATGCGACCCCGCCCGGAACGGAGTCGGTTTTCTTCGCACCGAACCGGCCGAGCTCTTCGGCGAGTAGCGGTTCGAGGCCTCTCGGGCAGGAGGCGAAGAAGGCTTGCAGGCTCACGGCGGATTCAGCATGATGGGCTCGAGTGGCTTCGCCGACGGGACCGGAGCCTAGCACAGCCTCGCCATGGCCAACATCGCAGGTCTTCTCGACGCACAGCTCGCCACACCCGAGCGAATTCTCTACCGCCAGTTCGCCGAGGGCGGCTGGCGAGACATCTCCGCGCGCGAGATCACAGCGTACGCCGCGCGCTGGCAGGCGTTTCTGCGCGCCGCGGGCCTCGCGCCGGGCGACCGGGTCGCGCTGTGCCTGAAAAACGGAATCCACTGGGTCGCGGCCGACCAGGGTGCGCTCGGCCTCGGTCTCGTCGTCGTGCCTCTCTACGCGGACGATAACCCGGAAAACGTCGCCTGGTGCCTGGAGAATAGCGGCGCGCGCCTGCTCGTGGCGGAGAGCAGCCGCATGGCCTACGCGCTGCAGAACGTGGCCACGCCGCTGCCGCGCGTCCTATGCCTCGCCGCCGATCCGGGCAGCGGCCATGACGCAGTCGAGGCGGTGCTCCCGAGGCAGGCGCCCGCGTTCGAAGTCGCGCGGCTCGAAGACGGCGCCCTTGCCACGATTTGCTACACCTCGGGAACTGCAGGCAGGCCGAAAGGGGTGATGCTCACGCACGGCAACATCCTCGCGAACGTCTCCGCCTGCGAGCGCTTGCGCCTTGTGCGGAGCGAGGATGTATTTGAGGATGTATTTCTTTCCCTGCTTCCGCTTTCGCACATGTTCGAGCGCACCGGCGGTTACTACCTGCCGCTTGCGATCGGCGCGAAGGTCACTTACACCCGCTCGATCTCGCAGCTCGCGGAGGACCTCGCGAGCGAGCGCCCCACGATAATGTTTGCGGTGCCGCGGGTTTTCGAAAAATTCGCCGCGCGAGTCAACGAGGCGCTCGCCAAGTCACCGCTGAAAAAGCGGCTCTTCGACCTCGTGGTGGCGGCCGGAGGGCGAGCCCTGCGCCGCGAAGCGGGCCTCGCGGACCGGATCGTTCTGGCTCTGCTGCGCGATCGCGTCGCCGGACCGGTGCTGGCAAGGCTGGGCGGCAGGATGAGGTTCGCGGTGCTCGGCGGTGCCCCGCTCGATCCCGCGATCGCGTGGCTGTTCCTGGGGCTCGGGCTGCCGGTTCTCCAGGGATACGGTATGACCGAGGCCTCTCCGGTGATCTCGGTGAATCGACCGCAGGGTAACGTTCCGGAATCTGTCGGCATGCCCCTCGACAACGTCGAGGTGCGAATCGCGGCGGACGGCGAGCTCCTTGCAAGGGGCCCGAGCATCATGAAGGGCTATTGGAACAATCCCGAGGCCAGCGCTAAATCGCTCGATCGCGAGGGTTGGCTCCATACCGGCGATCTTGCGGAAATCCGGGACGGCAGGATCTTCATACGCGGACGCCTGAAAGACGTGCTCGTCCTCTCGAACGGCGAAAAGCTCCCGCCGCAGGACGTGGAGCTCGCCATCCTCGGGGACGGGGTATTCGAACAAGGCATTCTGATCGGCGAAGGCCGCCCGTTCCTGACGCTCGTGGCGGTGACCCGGGAGACCGACGAAAAGAGTCTCATCCGGCGCGCCAACGATCGCTTGAAGGAATTCCCGGGGTACATCCGGGTGCGGCGCGTCGTAGCGACCCGCGAGCCCTGGACGGTGGAGAACGGCCTGCTCACCCCGACCCTGAAAGTCAAACGCGATCGGGTGCAGGGGAAATTCAGCGCCGAGATCGAACGCGCCTACGCCGCCGGCGCGCTTGATTGACGCCCGCGCAGGAGCGCCGCTTCCGGGACCGCCGGCTTCGTCAGGGCAGGAGCCTGGCAAACCTCGCTCGGATCTTGACGGTGCGCGCGAGGCCGTCCATCGCTTCGAGGAGCTGGAGCTTCAGGTCGGGTTCGAGCTCCGGCTGGCTTGCGAAGCTCTCCACTTGTTCAAGGGCGGCGGCGTCCACCTGTCCGCCGATGAAGGCAGCGAGCCAGTTGTTGACGAAGAAGATCTTGCGCGTGCGCTTGAATTCGGGCAGGGCGGCGAGCGCGAGATCGAGGTAGGGCTGGGTCAGCTCGGCGTGTTCGACCGCGTTGAACGGGCCGAGCGCCGCATCGATCCAGCTTTCGGGCAGGTCCTGTTCGCTGAAGAAGCGTTCGAAGTAGGCGCGCTTCGCCTGGGCGCTGCGCTCGGCCGCGGCGGCGGCGAAGGCGTAGCGGCGGCCGTCGTCTCCGGAATCCGCGGCGATCTGCGCGGAGAGCAGCTCCTTCGCCTCCGGGTCGTCGAGCGCGAGCAGCCGCGCGATTGCGCGGAAGCGGTCGCGCGAGCTGAGCTTCACACCGGGGATCTCCAGCGTGTTTGCGAGGAGCGATCTGAGCCGGGAGCGGCCGCTCTCCGACCAGGCGCTCGCCGTGAATGCCCTGAGGAAAGTGATGCGGCGTCCCGGCGTGTCGGCGTGCAGCATCCCCTCTGCGAGAAGTTGCTCGAAAGGTTCCGCCACAGCGTCCCGCTGCGGATCCGACGCATAATGGAGAAAGGCGACCTGCGCGCGTTGGAGCAGGCCGGCGAGCGTCACCGGGTCCCGCTCGACCGGGGCGACGCGAACGACGAGATCGAGATAGGCGAGGGGCGCAAGCTCGGCGTCCCGCACCGATTCCCACAGCGAACCGAAGACGAGCGCGCGCAACAGATCGCCCTGCACGATTTCCGGGCGCGCGAGCACCGCGTCGCGGCTCATTGGGTCGAGCAGGAAGCGCCCATAGCCGTAGTCTCCGAAATTCGCGAATGCGAAATCGATCTCCGGCATGCCGTCGATTGCGCGAACGCTCGTACTCGCGCTCCGCAACAAAGCATCGGCCGAGCGGGGGAGCCCGCTCTCGGACAAGGCGAACACCCTCAGCTTCATCGGCCACGTTCCGCCTTCATTGAGCACGTTGTGCTGCTCCAGGACGGTGTTCTTCGGCCGGCCGTCGCGATCGGTGTCCCAGGCGATGCGCACCTCTGGCATGCCGCGCCGCTTGACCCAGGCTTCGGCCCAGCGCTTGAGCTTGCGACCGGAGGCGCGTTCGAGTGCAGTGACGAGGTCGTTCCAATCGGCGGCCGCGTAGGCGTGTGCCTTTAGGAACTGCCGCACCGCTCGGCGGAACACGCGCGCGCCGACGTAGAACTCGGCTTGGCGCAACACCGCCGGCGCCTTTCCGTAGACGATGCTGCCGTATACGGATTTCGCCGCTGAAAGATTGGCTAGCGGCCGGTAGATCGGCGTCGTCCCCTGCGTGACGTCGGTACGGTAGGCGCCGGTCTTGAGCGCGTGGAAGGCGTTCCAAACCGAATGCGCCGGGAGAAGCGCTTCGGCCGCCTTGGCCGCCATGAAATTGGCGAAGCCCTCCTTCAGCCACAGGTCGTCGAACCAGCGCATGGTGACAGAATCGCCGAACCACTGGTGCGAGGTCTCGTGGAACAGGAGCTGCGCGCGCGCGAGGATGTCCGTTTCGTTGGGCGTGGACGGAAAAAGCACCGCATCCTCGCGTAGAAAGGTCGCCCCAGCGTGCTCCATCCCCCCGTAGGCGAACTCCGGGACGAGCACCAGATCGTACTTGGGAAACGGAAAGCGCGAATCGAAGTAGCGCTCGAACCAGCGCAGCGACTCGCGATTGAGCCGTAGCACCTCGGGGGCCTCCGTGCGGGCGCGCGCGAGCTGCGACTTGCGAACGAAGAGCCTCGTTTCGGCCGCCTTTTCCTTGGCGGGAGAACCCGCACGCCCTTTGGCGGCCTGCCGCGCTCGCGCCGTCTTGCGCCCCGCAGGAGTGGATTGAGGCGAGGCGGGAACCTGAACCTCCGCGAACGGCCCAGCGGCAAAGGCGAAGAGATACGTGCTGATCGGCGGGGTCGCGGCGAATCGGAACCGGCGCAGGCTGCTCGACACCTCCTGCGTTGCCGCGATCGGAGCGTTTCCGACGGCGGTCCATGCGCGCGGCACGACCAGCTCGAGGCTGAAACGCGCTTTAAGGTCGGGCTGGTCGAAGCAAGGGAAAGCGCTGCTCGCATCCGAAGGAACGAAAAGCGTATAGACGTACTCGGAGCCGTCCTCGCGGTCCACGTAGCGCGTCACGGCGCTGCCGGACAAGGCGATCGGCGATTCGAAGGAGAGCCTTATACGGTTCCTTCCCGCCCGGAGCAGCCGCGCAGGAACGATCAGGTGTTCGCGCTCGAGCTTCGCCTTCACGCGCTTGCCGTTGACGCGCAACTGCACTACAGGCGCCGCGCCGGGCGAGGTTCGCCAGTCGAGCACCAGGTCGGGAACAGTGGGTGAAAGCGTGACCTCGACCGTCGTGGTCCCGGCGAGCTTCGTCGCACCGGCGGTGACGCTGATCGCCAGCGCATATCGAACGTCGCGGTAGTGTTTTGCACGCCACTGCGCGAGCTCGCGCGATACGCCCGGCGCAAGCCCGGGGACTGCCGCCACAGCGGCACTAGCCATAAGACCAGCAGTAAGAGCGAGCACCGCGCCGCGCATGTCGGGCGATCCTGTCGCGCCGCGTATCCTGCCGCGAAGGGCGTCAGGTCTTCGGCAACTTGGGCGCGGCCCAGACGGGCGGCGCGATGCCCGGCCGGCGCAGCACCCGCATCATGCGCAGCGCCATTTCGCGGCCGCGGTAGTAACCCGGGATGTAAGCCGACTCGGTGAATCCGAGCGATTTGTAGAAGCTGCGCGCGGTGTAGTTAGCCGCGCGCAGCTCGAGGTGAATAGTGGCGATCCCGGCGGCGAGGGCCGACTCGGTCAGCCATTCGACCATGCGTCGACCGATGCCCAGTCTCTGGTGGGAAGACCGCACCGCGAGCAAATTGAGATGGGCGTGCTCGTCGCCGAAATACATGATGGCAAAGGCGACGACGCGGTCGCGGTCGCAGGCAAGCAGCGTGAACGTGTCCTTGTTTGTGATCGAGCGCGCAACGCGGTCGGGTCCCCAGGACCAGCCGAGGCCCGTCTCGATCAGGTCGCGCGACATTGCGGCGATCTTCGCGGCATCGGCGGGCCGTCCGGGCCTCAATGTGATGTTCTTCGCGTTCATGTCCTGGAATCGAATGCAATGAGCATGCCAAGATTAGCAGATTGTCGAAAAAGGGGAAATCTGCCGCTAGAACGGCTTCACCACGGCCAGAACGACCGCGGCAGCCAGAAACCCTATTGGCACCTCGTTGAACCAGCGGTACCAGAGGTGGGACTTGGTATTGCGGTCGCGCGCGAAATCGGCAAGCAGCTTGCCGCAGTACAGGTGATAGGCGATCAACAGGACGACGACCCCGAGCTTGGCATAAAGCCAGGCGCCCATCGCGACGTAGTTGAGCAGCAGCATTCCGAAGAGAATGGTCAGCACCGCACCCGGCGCCATGATGCCCCAGTAGAGCTTGCGCTCCATCACCGTGAAGCGTTCCTTGCCTGCCGCATCCTCGGCCATGGCGTGATAGACGAACAGGCGCGGCAGGTAGAACAGCCCCGCGAACCAGGTCACCATGAAAATGATGTGCAGCGCCTTGATCCAGAGCATCGTTATTTCAGCAACCGCCTGCGGAAAAGAACCGTCGCAGCATAGAACCCGGCCGCGGCATAGGCAAGCAGCACCAGCGCGTGCAAGATCGCGTCTGGCGGAATTTGACCGAGCAGAAGCGGGCGCGCGATCGCCACTGCGTGCGTGAGCGGAAGAAACGCGGCGATCGCCTGAAAAGCGGCAGGCAGCTGCTCCACGGGAAAGAACACCCCGCACACGAGGTTCATCGGCGTGATCAGCAGAGTGAAGTAGTACATGAAAAAATCGTAGCTCCGCGCCATCGCGGTTACCGCGAGGGCGAGCGCGCCGAAAGTGAGGCCGATAAGGGGCAAAAGTGCTATCGCCCAGAGGGACAAGGCCGAGCCCGACAGGCCGAGCAGCCACACGACGGCGAGAATCGCCACGCCCGAGAGCACGCTCTTGCTCGCAGCCCAGGCGAGCTCGGCGAGCACGACATCGTCGAGGTCGACCGGGGCATTCATGATGGCGTCCCAGGTGCGCTGTACGTGCATGCGGGAGAAGGCCGAGTACATGGCTTCGAACGTGGCGCTGTTCATCGTGCTCGAGCACACCATTCCCGCGGCGAGGAATGCGATGTAAGGCACGCCGCCGACCTCGGGCAGCATCGAGCCCAGGCCGTAACCGAGCCCGAGCACGTAGATCAGGGGGTCGGCGAGATTGCCGAGGATGGAGGGAATCGCGAGCTTGCGCCACACGAGCAGGTTCCTGCGCCACACGGGCACGAAACGCAGGCTCATCGAAGGCGGCGCGAAGACCCGCATCAGTCGCGTAGCTCCCTTCCCGTCAGCTTCAGGAACACGTCCTCCAGGTTGGCCGGCCGGTGCAGGTAGCGCAGTTCCCCCCGGTTCGCGAGACTGGCGAGCAAGGGGGCCGGATCGGCGGCGTAGCAGAACACCGTGTCGCCGCTTTTTTCCAGACGCGAAGCGAGCTTTCCCGCCTCGCGATCGCTCCATTCCATGACGCCGTCGCCGTGCGCCTCGACAACGTGCGGCTCGATGTGGCGGAGGATGAGCTCGCGCGGACTTCCCT
>VBCT01000359.1 GCA_005882235.1 Betaproteobacteria bacterium | reverse complement strand
GGAAAGTGGACCATTGGCGGATGATTTCGCACCAGACGAACGAGTCCACGATCTCGTCCTGCGCGACGCCGGCGAAATGGTCGGTGGTGATGTTGCGGAAGGAATTGCCCGAGGTCTGGATCGCGTGCATCTGCACCGTCGCCAGTTCCGCAAGGATATCGGGTACGCGCTCGAGCCTCGGCCAGTTCAACTGCAGGTTCTGGCGCGTGCTGAAGTGGCCGTAGCCGCGGTCGTACTTGCGCGTGATATGCGCGAGTTTTCGCAGCTGCTTCGTCGACAGCAGGCCGTAGGGGATGGCGATGCGCAGCATCGGCGCGTAACGCTGGATGTAGAGGCCGTTGCGGAGGCGCAGCGCGCGGAACTCGTCCTCCGAGAGCCTGCCGGCGAGAAAGCGCCGCGTCTGGTCGCGGAACTGGGTGACGCGCTCGTCGACGAGCTTCTGGTCGATTTCGTCGTAAAGGTACATGGGTTCTACAGCGCCAGTCAGCATCGCAGCGAGCGCACCGCGCAGCACCCGTTCCGGAATCTTCTGGCTGAGCGCGCTGCCGAGCCAGATGCCTGGCAACGAGCCGATGAGGAGAGCCACCAGCAGTTTCCAGTCCACAGCCCCGGCCGCGGCATGCCCCAGCCCGGCGACCAAAGTGAGCGGTACGGCATGAGCGATGTCGGTACCGACGATGCGCGCAACGGCAAGGCCCGGGTAAAGGAGAAACAGGACCGTCACACCCAGCGCGCCAGCGCCTACCGATGAGACCGTGACCAAGACCCCGAGTACCGCGCCGAGCGCGACGGTGCGTTGCGGCGAGCCGGTTGCCGAACGCGGGCCGGACGCGGCGCGACGCGCCGCCCAGGCGTGAAGCTTTTCTCTGAACAGTAGCGCCCCGGCGGTGAGAATGAGAGCAAAACCGAGCGCTACGCTCACGATCGCCGAGAGTTTGCCGGGATCAGGCACGAACAGGTGCAACAACGCCAGAGTGACGGCGGAAGCCGGCACGCTGCCTGCGGCGAGCCAGCCGACGATGTTCCAAGCGACGTTGCCGCGACGCGTATGAGCCCATGCGCCGCCGGTTTTGGTCAATGCGGCAAAAAGGAGATCCGTTCCGACTGCGGTGACGGGCGCGACGCCGAACACGAGCACGAGCAGCGGCGTCATAAGCGAGCCCCCGCCGACACCTGTAACGCCGACCACTAACCCGACCAGAAACCCGGAGAGTGAATAGAGCCAGTCCATGTTCAAGTTTCGTTGAAGGAAGGCATCGTAGCGTCCGCACCTAATACCTCAAAAGACTTTCGTGTTAGAATTTAATAACCGCCAAACATATGATGTAAGACCATGAATTTCCAGCAATTAAGGTATGTCCGCGAGACCGTCAGGCAAGGACTCAATCTCACGGAAGCCGCGAAGAAGCTGTTTACCTCCCAGCCCGGGGTATCCAAGCAGATCCGCGAGCTCGAGAACGAGCTGGGTGTCGAGATCTTCGTGCGTCACGGCAAGCGCTTCGTCGCGGTGACCGAACCCGGAAAGGCGGTCGTGGAGGTGATCGAGCGCCTGCTGCAGGAAGCGGAGAACCTGAAGCAGGTAGGGCGCGAATTCAAAGACCACGCCGCAGGCACGCTGACCATCGCCACGACCCATACCCAGGCGCGCTACTCGCTTCCCAAGGTGGTAGGCGCGTTCAAGAGGCGCTATCCGAAAGTGCATCTCACGATCAAGCAGGGCAACCCGCCGCAGCTTGCGGAGATGGTGATCGCGCGCGAGCCCGACATGGCGATCGCCACCGAAGCGCTGGACAGCTATCCCAAGCTGCTCGCGCTGCCGGGTTACGAATGGCGCCATTGCGTGGTGGTGCCGGTGAAGCACCCGCTCGCGAAAGAGCAGCGGCTGACGCTCGAGACGCTCGCGCGATACCCGATCGTGACGTACGACCCCGCGTTCGCGGGGAGGAGCCGCATCGACGAAGCGTTCCGGGCGCAAGGGCTCGCGCCCAACATCGTGC
>VBCT01000163.1 GCA_005882235.1 Betaproteobacteria bacterium | reverse complement strand
GGCGCCTCGGGCGCGCGCATCCTCGTCACCCTGATCGGAGCGCTCAAGAAGAACGGAGGCAAGCGCGGTATCGCGAGCCTGTGCATCGGCGGCGGCGAGGCGACCGCCATGGCGATCGAGACCGCCTGATGCCGAACCCGATCGAGTTCTATTTCGACTTCTCCTCGCCCTACGGCTACATCGCATGCGAGAAAATCGATGAGCTCGCGGCGAAATACGGCCGCGAGGTGAACTGGCGGCCGTTCCTGCTCGGTGTCGCGTTCAAGACGACGGGCGGCGTACCGGTGCCCACCATACCGATGAAGGGCGCCTATCACTTACGCGACATAATCCGAACAACCAAGTATCACGGCGTTCCCTATCGCCATCCCACGGTTTTTCCAATTTCCTCGGTTTCCCCTTGCCGCGCTTTCTACTGGCTGGACGCAAAAGAGCCCAGGCGGGCGAAGGACCTCGCCAAGGCGCTCTACCATGCTTACTTCCTCGATGACGTGGACATTTCGAGCGCCGACAACGCGGTCGCCGTGTGCGCGAAGTTCGGCCTGAAGGCCGATGAGGCCCGCGCCGGCATCGCCGATCAGGCGGTGAAGGACCGCACCCGGGCTGAAGTCGACAAAGCGATCGCGCGCGGGGCCTTCGGTTCGCCATACATCATCGTCGACGGCGAGCCTTTCTGGGGTTCCGATCGTTTGGACCAGATCGATAAATGGCTCGCGACGGGAGGCTGGTAGAACGATGGCCGAGTATTTGGTCTACGGGTTCGCGCAGTCCGGAAATTCCTACAAGCCGGCGCTTTACCTGGAGCTCGTCGGCGCGGACTGGAAGCCGAGATTCGTCGACTATTTCAACGGCGAGACGCGCACCCCAGAGTACCGGAAGATCAACGTCATGGGCGAGGTGCCCGTGCTCGAGCACGGCAAATTGCGCCTGACGCAGTCGGGCGTCATTCTCGACTACCTCGTCGAGCGCTTCGGGCGCTACGGCTGGTACGACAACGCCGAGCGGCGCGACATCCTGCGCTGGCTGCTCTGGGACAACCATAAGCTCACCAGCTACACCGCCACCTACCGCTACCTGCGCGTCCTGGCGTCGAACCCGGACAAGACGGTCGTGGAGGAATTCGGCAAGCGCGCCCAGGCTGCCTGGAAAGTGCTGGACACCCATATGACCGGACGCAATTACGTCGTCGGCGAGCGGCTTACCATTGCCGACATCTCGGCCTGCGCCTACCTATTCTTCGAGGACGAGCTCGGTGCGGACTGGAACCAGTATCCGGGCATTCGAGAGTGGCTCGCGCGCATTCGCGTCGAGCCGCGGTGGAAGCATCCATACGATCTGCTCCCAGGGCATCCGCTCCCGGGCCGCGCGCGAGGCGCGCGATGAGCGCGATCAAGAGCAAGCTCAACCCCCAGTCCGAAGAGTTTCAGGCGAACGCCCGCGCGATGGCCGCGCTCGTGACCGACCTGCGCGCGAAGGTCGAGCGCGCCGCGCAGGGCGGCGACGAGCCGGCGCGCGCCAAGCACGCGGCCCGCGGAAAGCTCCTGCCGCGCGAGCGCCTGCGCCTGCTGCTCGACCCGGGCTCGCCGTTCCTCGAACTCTCCCAGCTCGCCGCGTTCGGCGTGTACGAAGACGAAGCGCCGGGCGCGGGCGTCATCACCGGCGTCGGCCGCGTCTCGGGCCGGGAGTGCGTGGTGGTCGTGAACGACGCCACGGTCAAGGGCGGAACCTACTATCCCATCACGGTGAAGAAGCACCTGCGCGCGCAGGAGATCGCCCTGCAGAACCGGCTTCCCTGCCTCTACCTCGTCGACTCGGGCGGTGCGTTCCTGCCGGAGCAGGACAAGGTCTTTCCCGACCGCGAGCACTTCGGCCGCATCTTCTACAACCAGGCGATCATGTCGGCCGCCGGAATTCCGCAGATCGCAGCGGTGATGGGCTCGTGCACCGCAGGGGGCGCTTACGTCCCCGCGATGTCCGACGAATCCATCATTGTCAAAGGCCAGGGAACGATTTTTCTCGGCGGGCCGCCGCTCGTGAAGGCCGCGACCGGGGAAATCGTCTCCCCGGAAGAGCTCGGTGGCGCGGAAGTGCACGCGCGGCAATCGGGCGTCGCCGATCACTACGCGCAAAACGACGTCCACGCGCTCGCGATCGCCCGCGCGATCGTCGCCAACCTCGGCACCGCGAAAAACGCGGGCCTCGCCCTGCGCGAGCCGGCCGAGCCGCTCTACCCCGCCGACGAGTTGCACGGGGTCATCCCCGAAGACAAGCGCAAGCCCTACGACGTGCGCGAGGTGGTGGCGCGCATCGTCGACGCAAGCGAGCTCGACGAGTTCAAGGCGGATTACGGCACCACGCTGGTGACCGGGTTTGCGCGCATCTGGGGTTACCCGATCGGCATCGTCGCGAACAACGGGATCCTGTTTTCCGAATCTGCGCTGAAAGGAACGCACTTCATCGAGCTCGCCAGCCAGCGCGGAATTCCTCTCGTTTTCCTCCAGAACATCACGGGCTTCATGGTGGGAAAAAAGTACGAAGCGGGCGGCATCGCCAAGGACGGCGCCAAGATGGTGACCGCGGTCGCATGCAGCCGGGTGCCGAAATTCACCGTCATCATCGGCGGCTCGTTCGGCGCGGGCAACTACGGCATGTGCGGGCGCGCTTTCGGACCGCGCTTCCTCTGGATGTGGCCGAACGCCCGCATCTCGGTGATGGGAGGGCAGCAGGCCGCCTCCGTTCTCGCCACGGTGAAACGCGACGGGATCG
Organism: Betaproteobacteria bacterium; assembly: GCA_005882235.1. Lineage (GTDB taxonomy): Bacteria > Pseudomonadota > Gammaproteobacteria > Burkholderiales > SG8-39 > VBDM01. The sequence goes on along the minus strand of VBCT01000163.1, from coordinate 3,442 downwards.
AGGCGAAGGGCGGCGCCTGGAGCAAGGAGGAGGAAGAGGACTTCAAGCGCCCCATCCTCGACCAATACGAGCGGCAGGGACATCCCTACTATGCCACCGCGCGCCTTTGGGACGACGGAGTGATTGCGCCTGAGGAAACGCGCCGCATCCTGGCGCTTGCGATTTCGGCGTCCCTCAACGCGCCGATCGAGGAGACGCGATTCGGCGTTTTTCGAATGTAGGGGAACTGTGGATGTCCATTCACCGAGCAAAGACCGAGTGGCAGAGGAACGGCATGCCGTTCGAGCCCGCCAAATACAGCCGCGCGCACCGTATTGAATTCGAGTCCTTGGAGCTCGCTGGAAACGCCGCAAAGGAGAATATTCCGCCCGGCGCGCCGCACGGGCCCGGCGCCGATCCGGAGCAGCTCTTCGTCGCCTCGCTCTCGGCCTGTCACATGCTCTGGTTCGTGAGCCTGGCCGCGACGCGGAAGCTGATCGTCAACCGCTACGTCGACGATGCCGAAGGCGTGCTCGAGAAGAATTCCGAAGGTCGCATGGCGATGACGCGAGTCACGCTGCGGCCCGCGGTCGAATTCGCTGCGCCGCCTTCGCCTGCGGTGCTCGCCGAACTGCACCACAAAGCCCACGAGAAATGTTTCATCGCCAATTCGGTGCGGACCCAGGTGATTGTCGAGCCGCGTTAGCGGCTTGCACAAGCTTCATTCGGAAGGACGAGGCATGACGCACAAAACCATCGAAATCCAGGCCGGCCTGGGCGTTGCCGTCCTATGGCTCAACCGGCCCGAAGTGCGCAACGCCTTCAACGACACGATGATCGCGGAGCTCACCGCCGCCTTCGGCGAGTTGGAGCAGGATCCGGCGGTGCGCGCGGTGGTGCTTGCGGGCCGCGGCAAAGTGTTCTGCGCCGGCGCCGATCTGAACTGGATGAAGAGGATGGGCGAGCTGGATTTCGATGAGAACCGGAAAGACGCGATGGCCTTCGGCACCATGCTCAACCGGCTGCATGCGCTCGCGAAGCCGACGGTCGCGCGCGTGCACGGCGCAGCGTTCGCCGGAGGCATGGGGCTCATTGCCGCTTGCGACATCGCGGTCGCGTCCACCGACACCGAGTTCTGCGTGTCCGAAGTCCGCCTGGGCCTCACCCCGGCCACCATCAGTCCCTATGTTCTCGCGGCGATGGGCGAACGCGCCGCCCGCCGCTATTTCCTCACTGCCGAGCGCTTTCCGGCTGCGGAGGCGTACCGCATCGGCTTCGTGCAGGAGCTGGCGCAGCCCGCGGAGCTCGACGCGACGGTGAACGCGGTCCTCGGTGAGCTCGTTCAGGGCGCGCCCGGGGCGCACGCGGTGACCAAGGACCTGATCCATGCGGTCGCAGGCCGGCGGGTCGACTCCGAACTGATGGACGACATGGCCGCGCGCATCGCCACCGCCCGGGCATCCGCGGAGGGCAAGGAAGGCGTGCGCGCCTTTCTCGAGAAGCGAAAACCCGCATGGTTGCCGCAGGCGATGAAAAAGGGCGCCAAGAAGAAGAAATAGGGTGCGTCCCGTGTTCGCCAAAATCCTGATCGCCAACCGCGGCGAGATCGCCTGCCGCGTGACGAGGACCGCACGGCGCATGGGCATCGCAACGGTCGCCGTGTACTCGGACGCCGACGCGCAATCGCGTCACGTCGCGCTCGCCGACGAGGCGTTTCGCATCGGCCCGCCGGAAGCGAAGGACAGCTACCTGCGCGGCGATCGGATCCTCGAAGCGGCGGTGAGCTCGGGTGCCTCGGCCATCCACCCGGGCTACGGCTTTCTCTCGGAGAACGCGGAATTCGCCGAGCGCTGCGCGCGCGCCGGAATCACGTTCGTCGGCCCGCCGCCGGAGGCGATCCGCGCGATGGGCGACAAATCCGGGGCGAAAACCATCATGGAAAAGGCCGGAGTGCCGCTCGTGCCCGGCTATCACGGCGGCAACCAGGCGCGCGAGTTCCTCATCGATGAGGCCGAGCGGATCGGGTTTCCGGTCCTGATCAAGGCCGCCTCCGGCGGCGGCGGCAAGGGCATGCGTGCGGTCGGGTACAAGGCGGAATTCGACGCGGCGCTCGCCGCGTGCCGGCGCGAAGCCTTGTCGGCTTTCGGCGACGAGCGCGTGCTGCTGGAGAAATACCTCGACCGCCCCCGGCACATCGAGATCCAGTTGTTCGCCGACCGGCACGGAGGCCGCGTCCACCTCTTCGAGCGCGACTGCTCGGTGCAGCGGCGCCACCAAAAAGTGCTGGAGGAAGCACCGGCTGCGGGCATCGCGGACGATCGCCGCCGGGAGATGGGCGAGTCCGCGCTCCTCGCCTCCGGGGCCGTCGGCTACGTCGGCGCCGGAACCGTGGAGTTTCTGGTCGATCGCGGGGGCGCGTTCTTCTTCATGGAGATGAATACGCGGCTTCAGGTCGAGCACGCGGTCACCGAAATGATCACCGGCCTCGATCTGGTCGAATGGCAGCTTCGGATCGCGGCGGGCGAAAAACTCCCGCTCGCCCAGAAGGACCTGCGCATCAGCGGCCACGCGATCGAGGCGCGCGTCTACGCCGAGGACCCGCACCGCGACTTCCTCCCGGCTTCGGGCCGCATCGCGCACCTGAGACTGCCCGCTGAGTCCGATAAGGTGCGCGTCGATACGGGCGTGAGATCGGGCGACGCGATCACGGTCTACTACGACCCCCTGATCGCCAAGCTCATCGTCCGGGATAGCGATCGCCCCGCGGCGCTCGAGCAGATGCGCAAGGCGCTCGGGGAATTCGAGATCGCGGGCCTCGCGACCAACCTCGGATTTCTCTACCGGCTCGTGCAAGATCGAGATTTCGTCCGCGCCGATTTCGATACGGGTCTGATCGAGCGCCATCGCTCCGAGCTCCTCGCCCCGTCAGCTCCGGCGGGCGAGGACGCGCTGACACTGGCGGCCTTGTCGCAGCTCGACTCCGGCCTGCGCGGGGAGGCGCGGCGCTCGGGCGACCGATTTTCGCCCTGGAGCCTGGCCGACGGCTGGCGCGCGAACCAGGACGGCGTTCAGCTCCTTGTCTTCCAGGAAGGCGAAAGCCGGCACGTGGTCACCGCGCACCGCCGGGGCGGGGATTTCGAACTCGAATTCGCCGATAGACGGCGGCAGGTCAAAAACTACCGGCGCGAGGACTGCAGATTGACGGCGCAACTCGAGGATGCCACGGTCGAGGGCAGCGTGGTCCGCTTGGGCAGCCGCATCGAGGTGTTCCTGTCCGGGAGGCACCACATCCTGGAAATGCACGATCCGCTGCGTCAGGAGCTGGCGTTCGAGTCGCGGACGGGCGACCTCGAGGCCCCGATGCCCGGCAAGATCATCGCGATATTCGTCGCGGCCGGCGACGCGGTCGAGAAGGACACGGCTCTGCTGATACTCGAAGCGATGAAGATGGAGCACACCATCC
>VBCT01000162.1 GCA_005882235.1 Betaproteobacteria bacterium | reverse complement strand
CGCCAAACGGGGCGGCACCCGCTTGGAATGCTAACAGGCTGTCTGATGCCGCACGCGGCAGGTCGCGAGCACCTCGTCCGGATCCCGCTGCCACCAGTTGCCCGAAGACAGGATCTCGACTTCGTGAAAACCGCGGTACCCGACCTTCTCCATCCAGGAGCGCATAAGGGGAAGGTCGATCACGCCATCGCCCATCATTCCCCGGTCGGTGAGCAGGTCCGTGGTGGGCACCAGCCAGTCGCAGATATGGAACGCGAGCAGGCGCTTGTCGCCCGCGCGCTCGATTTGTG
>VBCT01000161.1 GCA_005882235.1 Betaproteobacteria bacterium | reverse complement strand
CCATCGTTCGCGCGCCGGCTAAGTCTTTCGAGCCCGACGGCAGCCCGCCGACCACGAGGACCAGACAGCTTGCCTCGAGCGTCGCGGCATCGTCGATCGCGCGCAAGTTGTCGTCGATCGCGGCCCGACGCGCCCTGCGGTCCGCCGCCGGAAACATTCCGCCGCGGCACAACCCCGTCACCGTGAGGCCGTTGTCGCGGATCGTCCTGGCCGCCTCCTTCGCCCCCATCTCCGCGAGCTTGTCGCGCCAGGGCGATATACCCCGGATGCCGTGGCGCGCACAGCCCTCTATCATCCGGCGCAGGTTCCATTTTTCCCGCACCGTGGCGGTATTGAGCGAAAGCAGTTCGGGATCGGGCGGATTGCTCATCCACCGATGCCGTTCACGGCGAGGATTTGCCTCATCCTGGATGCAGCGAGTTCCGGATTGCGCAGTAAGCCCGCGGCATCGGCCAGTCGGAAGGTCTCGGCGAAATCCACCAACGAGCGCGCCGACTGCTGCCCGCCGACCATGACGAAATGCTCCTGGTGGCCGTTCAGCCACGCGAGGAAAACTAGGCCCGTTTTGTAGAAGCGCGTCGGGGCCTTGAAGATATGGCGGGCGAGCGGCACCGTGGGCGCGAGGATATCGCGAAAACCGGGCACGTCGCCCGATCCCAGCCGACCGAGAGCAGCCGAGGCGGCCGGGGCGATCGCGTCGAAAATTCCGAGCAGCGCATCGGAGTGGCCTTCCCGGTCGCCTTCGATCAGGTCCGGATAGTTGAAATCGTCCCCGGTATACAAGCGCACTCCCTCCGGGAGGCGTCTGCGCATGTCAATTTCCTTTTGCGGGTCGAGCAGCGATATCTTGATGCCTTCCACTTTGGCGCGGTTTGCCTCGATGACCTCAAGTGCCACCTTCATGGCCCTGTCGTGATCCTCCTCGCCCCAATAGCCCGCCAGTTGAGGGTCGAACATCTCGCCCAACCAGTGGATGATCACGGGCCGCCTTACCCGAGAGAGGACGCGCGAGTACACCTCCCGATAGTCGTCCGGCGAGCGGGCGCAGGTGGCAAGCGCGCGGCTTGCCATGAGCACGATCCGCCCGCCGAGTCTTTCGATCGCTTCGCATTGCTCCTCGTATGCCGCAACGACCGCGGCGGGCGTCGCCCCTCGGGCAAGGGCGAGCTGATCGGTGCCAGCGCCGCTATAGAGCACCGCGCCTTCGATGTCCCTGGACGCGTCGATCGAGCGGCGGATCAGCTCTAGCGAGTTGTTCCACTCGAGTCCCATGCCGCGTTGCGCCGTGTCCATCGCTTCGGCCACGCCGAGGCCGAGCGACCACAGGTAGCGCCGGTAGGCGAGGGTCGCATCCCAGTCGACTGCGGCATCGAGCCAAGGATTCCCTCGGGCGAGAGGGTCCGCGACCACGTGGGCCGCGGCGAGCGCGATGCGATTGAACGCTTTCCTTCCGGCCGTGCCGAAATCGCGGGGTGCGCTCAGCCGGAATTCCTCGACCTTTCCCGCCGAGGAAGGCAGCTTGATGCGCGTCGTGAGCTTTTCAGGCGCATTCATGCCCGGTCTATGCTTTCAGTCTCGGAACGTCGATCCAACGTCGCGTGCGCCAGGACTTCAACGCGCAATCGACGAGCTGCAGCCCTTTCGCGCCCTCCAACAAATTCCATTTAAACGGCGACCCTTCGCACACGTGGCGGATGAAAAGCTCCCATTCGACCTTGAACGCATTGTCGTAGGACCTGTCGTCCGGAACCTCCTTCCAGTCTGCGCCAAAATCGTGCGTTTGACGCACGTCCGGGTTCCATACCGGCCGGGGCGTTTCGGCAAGGGATTGAGCAAAACAGCGCGTGAGCCCGGCAACCGCGGACCCCTTCGTCCCGTCCACCTGAAAAGTCACCAAGTCATCGCGGCGTACGCGCACGGACCAAGAACTGTTGAAATGCGCGACGACGTCGCCTGCGAGCCGGAACGTCGCGTACGCGGCATCGTCTGCGGTCGCCCTGTACTTATTGCCGTTTTCATCCCAGCGGGTCGCGATATGCCGCGCGCCGAGGCAAGAAACGCTCTTCACTTCCCCGAACAGGTTGTCGAGCACGTAGCGCCAGTGGCACAGCATGTCGAGGATGATTCCGCCGCCGTCCTTCTTGCTGTAATTCCAGGAGGGCCGCTGCGCCGGCTGCTCGTCGCCCTCGAACACCCAGTAGCCGAACTCGCCCCGGACCGAGAGTATTCTCCCGAAGAAACCGGCATCACGCAGCGCCTTGATCTTCAGCAGCCCCGGCAGCCAGAGCTTGTCCTGGACGACACCGTGCCGAACTCCCGCCTTCTTGGCTGCCCGATACAGGTCGAGCGCTTGTGCGAGCGAGGTCGCGACAGGTTTTTCGCAGTAAACGTGTTTCTTTGCGGCGAGGGCCTTCTTCAGCAAGGTCGGCCGGAGCTTTGTCGAAGCAGCGTCGAAAAAAACCACGTCGTCGGGGTTCCTAAGCGCCTCATCCAGGTCGGTGGTCCAGCGCTCGACGCCGTGGTCGATTGCGAGTTTCCTCAGCTTTTCAGCGTTGCGCCCGACCAGGATCGGGTCGGGGATCACCCGCGTGCCGTCGGCAAGGTGCACCCCGCCCTCTTGGCGGATGGCCATGACGGAGCGCGCCAGGTGCTGGTTCATGCCCATGCGGCCCGTCACTCCGTTCATGATGACGCCGAGTCTTCGCTCAGTCATCGCTTCTTGTCCGCAACTATCCCTTCCGGTGCTCGCCAACGCGGACGATCTTCATCGTGTTGGTTCCGCCAGCCTTGCCGATCGGCTCGCCGATGGTGAGCACGATGAGGTCCCCCTTTTGCACCACGCCGTTCCTCACCAAGACGTTTTCGGCCTCCTCCAGCAGCTCCTCGCGGTCGTCGCCGACGTACTTCACCATCAGGGGATAGGTGTCGCGAAACAACGCGCACCGGTAGCGCGTCACGGTCTGCGAGGTGAGAGCGTAGATCGGAACGCCGCAGTTGATGCGCGACATCCACAGCGCGGTCGACCCCGACTCGGTGAGCGCGGCGATCGCTCTCACCTTGAGATGATAGGCGGTGAAAAGCGCCGCCATCGCAATCGACTGGTCCACTCGCGTAAAGACACGATCGAGAAAGTCGCGGTCGAGCGTCACCTCGGCCGAGTCCTCCGCGACTGCGCAGATGCGGCTCATCGAGGCGATCGTCTCGACCGGGTACTTGCCGCTTGCGGTCTCCGCGGACAGCATCACCGCATCGGTCCCATCGAGCACAGCATTGGCGACGTCCGACACCTCGGCGCGGGTAGGTACCGGGCTCGAAATCATCGACTCCATCATCTGCGTGGCGGTTATGGTGAGCTTGTTGTGCTCGCGCGCTAGCCGAATCATTCGCTTTTGCAGGGCCGGGACCGAGGCATCGCCAACCTCGACCGCCAGATCCCCGCGCGCCACCATGATGCCCTCGCAAGCGGACATGATGTCGATAAGCGCTTTCGGCTCGACGGCTTCGGCGCGCTCGATCTTGGCTATGAGGAACGCCTCGCCGCCCGCGGCGCGCAAGAGCTGCCTTGCCATGACCATGTCGCCGCTCGACTTGGGGAAGGAAACGGCGAGGTAATCCACCTTGATTTTCGCCGCCGTTCGAATGTCCTCCATGTCCTTCGGCGGAAGCGCGGCGGCGGTGAGGCCGCCTCCGAGGCGGTTGATGCCCTTGTTGTTGGAGAGCACTCCCCCGTGACGGACGCGGCAGCGCACCTCGTTACCGACGACCTTTTCGACCTCGAACACGATCTTCCCGTCGTCAAGAAGCAGCACGTCGCCGGGTCGCACGTCGCGCGGTAGCTCCTTGTAGTCCAGGCCGACGCGGCCGTTGACCCCGAGCTCGCAGTCGGCGTCGAGCACGAAGGCGTCGCCCGGATTCAGAGTGACCTTGCCGTCCTTGAACCTGCCGATCCGGATCTTGGGACCCTGCAGGTCGCCCATGATGCCGACGGTGCGTCCGGTTTTGCGGCAAGCCTCGCGCACCAGCTCGGCGCGGCGCTCGTGATCGTCGGCGGTGCCGTGCGAGAAATTCATGCGCACGACGTCCACTCCCGCGAGAAACATCCGCTCGAGCGTTTGAGGATCGCTGGACGCGGGGCCGAGCGTGGCGACGATTTTGGTGCTTCTGCCCATTTGACGCTCCGGGAAAACCGTTCTACTTTACCAGATGCTTATGGGGCTACTTTCCTTCCGGGAAGGCGTTGCGCGTGGAGGTCCACGGGCCACGGCCGGTTTTGGATGCCGCTCTCTGGAGCGTCCACTGGCCGCTAAACGCACGGAAACCGCAAGGAGCGGCCCGGGACTGACCTGACCCAGGACAATGCCGCTGAACCCGTTTTTTCGCAGTGAGCGCCCGGTTTCGGCTATATTTCCGGTCTGCGCCAGCGGCTGAGCCATACTTACAAGGGAGGACCCCGTGCTTGCCACGCAGATTCGCCAGAAGGATGGCATCTTCTACTTCGGCAGCGTCCGCGCTCCCGAGCTGCTCGCCAAGGTCCGCTTTATCAGTCGCTTTTACGGCGAAGGCGAGGAGATCGCTCCGGCCCGCGTCTCCCATGAAGACGAGATCGCCCAGTTCATAGCCAAAATCGAGCGCACCGACCGCGCCTTCCAGAGAACCTTGTCACGGGCCAAGGTGCGCCAGCTCAAGAATTTCTATGAGACGGCGATCACCCAGCCACCGATCCCGGGAACGGTATTGTTGTTTACCCCGGAAAAACTGCGCTTCCAAGCAGCCGGTGGTACCGACGGGATCGGCCAGTTGGCGGAGCCGCAGTCCAAGTTCCTCATCATCGACGGCCAACACCGGCTTGCGGCACTACGCTTCTACCTGGAAGAGCGCCCGGACGACGCCAAAACCATCAACGTACCGTGTGTAATCTTCGACGGGCGCAGCGAGGACTTCGCTACCGAGATGTTCGTGATCATCAACTCCACGCCCACGCGCATCAACAAGAGCCACCTGATCGACTTGTACGAGCGAGTGTCCTGGGCAGAGCCCCACCGCAAGTTCGCCTCGCGTGTGGTCGGCAGCCTCTACAGCGAGGGGGACAGCCCCTTGCGCTACCGCATCAACCGCCTCGGCGGGCGCAGCGCGCAGGACAAGTGGATCCTGCAGGCGGAACTTTTCAACGAACTGCACCGCTGGGTCAACCGCGACTGGCGCAAGATCCAGCTAGCCGGGGGCAGCCGTACCCAGGTGCCGAACTACTATGGCATGGTGCGCGACTTTTTCAAGGCGGCCGAGCGCGTCTGGGGCGAGGCCTGGGGCCACGCCAACTACATGGTCACCAAGCCGGTGACTCTGAAGGCGATGCTGCGGGTGTGCGCCGACCTCGCTCGCGAGGATGGCGAGCCCGCGGACGCCCGCGTCAAGCGCTGGGAAGAGCGGCTCGCCCC
>VBCT01000160.1 GCA_005882235.1 Betaproteobacteria bacterium | reverse complement strand
CGAGATGCTGGAGCAGTGCGCGAAACATCCGCTCGTGTGCAACATCTCGATCCACCCCTACGTGTTCGGCCAGCCCTTCCGCCTGCGGCCGCTGCGCGCGGCGCTCAAACACTGCGTCGAGCACAAGTTTCGGGACCGCGTTTGGTGGACGCGACCGGGCGAGATCGCCGAGTTCTGCAATTCCATTCAGCCGGGAATCATCCCCGGCAGCTGAGAATCGCGCGCCGGACCGAGCGCCGCGAGGCGCCTGCGAAGCTCAGTGTGACGCGCCGGCCGGCTTGTTCGGCTGCGGCTGCGCGCCCGCGTGGGGCGCCCCGGCCGGCTTGCTTGCCTGCGGCTGCGCGCCCCCTTGCGACGTCCATGCGGGCTTGCTTGGCAGCGGCTGCGTGCCCGTTTGGGCCAGAGCGGGCACCGCAGGGGTTGCGCTGGGGCTACGGCTCTGATCGCTTGCGCGCACGGCACCTGCGCCTTTCGTCTCGGGGAGCGCCGCGATGTCGCCGGAGAGCTCGCCGCCTTCCTCGATCGCGATTTTCCCGTATCGGACCTTGCCCGACAATTTTCCCGTGGCGCGAATGATCAATTGCTTTCGCGCGGTCAGCTCGCCCTCGAAACGCCCCCGGATTTCGGCGACGTCGATGCCGGCCTTGCCCACGAAAACGCCGTGCTCGGCGATCTGGATGGCGCGGCTGTCCATCGAAGCTTCCACGCGACCTTCGACCACGAGCGTGTCGCAGTCCGTGATCTCGGCGCCCTTCAGCTTGATGTCAGGACCGACTATCAGCTTGCTCACGGTTTCACCGCCGGACCGGGAAGGTTCCGCACCACCGCGCAAGTCGGCTTTCGGCGCTTCGATCCCGAAGGCTTCGGCGCCTGTGGATTCGTCACCGGCCGCGCTCAACGCTTCCTGCAGCCGGCTGTAGGGTGACTGCAAGCGCGTGGATTGCGGAACATCTCTCCTGCGAAAATTGTCCAGCATGGATGCTCCTCTCGATCGGTACTTATCGTTCACGGGCGAAATTCCGCGACCCAAAATGTTTACCTTTAGCAATGCGCATGCCAGACGCAGCTCACCTGCAAAATCATGCAATTGCCGAACGCGCTCGCACGACGGGCAGGCGACTGTCGTCGCTCCCGAGCGACGCGGCTTCGAGCGAGGTTCTTAAGCGGCTGTTTACAATGGAAGTGACACGTCGTGCAAAAGCGACGGCCATGACGCTGATGGTCAATACCGAAGTCTGGGAACGCTGCCTTCGCTCCCTGCGAAATCAGGGCCGGACGAACTTCAACACGAATTCGTCGACCGGCACTTTAGGACGAAATACGATCGAGTCGCGCGGATCCTCGCGATGGCGCAGGAAATCCGCTTCCGCCGCGAGCCTGAATCCCGCCGCCTCGATCTCCCGTCGCAGCGTCGCCTCTTCGATGCGATGCAAGGATTTCGCGACGCTTGTGCCTGCGCCCGCCTGAGCCGAATGGTCGGCGATCACCAACATACCGCCCGGTTTGAGCGCCTCGAACAGCCCGCGATTCATCTTTGCGCGGTCGACGCTCATGAACGCCGTGTCGTGATAGGCAAAAAAGAAGGTGATCAGATCGAGATCGCGCACGCCCGGCGGAACCGGATCGTCATAGTCGCGCAGCACGCGTACGACGTTCTGCATCGCAGGCGCTTTCGCACGCTCGTCGAAGCGCTCCTTCGCTCTCGGCGAAACCGTCTGCGAGTCTTGGGCATATACCGTTCCGCCGGAACCCACCGCGCGGGCGAGCAGCTCGGTCGAATAGCCTCCACCCGCTCCCAGGTCGAGCACCCTCATGCCCTGCCGCACACCCGTGAACGCGAGCAGCAGCTCCGGACTTCTTCTCTGATCGGTCTGACGGTCGGCCTCGGACCGGTCGGGGTTCGCCAAGATGGCGCGGTAGTCAACGCTTTCGTTCTTGCCCACGCCGGCGCACGCCGCGAGGGACGCTGCGCCGGCAAGAACGACCGTCCGGATGAACAATTCAGCGTCCACGTTCGCCTTTCTGCCGCTCCCTCAGCGGCCCTTGAACTTCGGTTTGCGTTTCTCGTTGAAAGCGCTAAGGCCTTCCCTGCGGTCTTCGGTTCCGACGAGCCGGTTGTAGGCTTCGACTTCGAGCCTCATGGCCGAAGGCAGATCCATCTGCAGCCCGCGGCGGATCGCGTCCTTCGCCTGCCGAACGGACAACGGTGCATGAGAGGCGATGCGCCCTGCCACCTCGAGCGTGTGCTCGAGCACTTTTCCAGCCTCGCAAAGTTCGTTGACGACGCCCCAGGCGAGGGCTTCCTCGGCCGAGAAGGGACGCGCCGCGAAGATCAGCTCCTTCGCGCGCCGTTCGCCGACCGCGCGCGGCAGCGTTTGCGTTCCGCCTCCGCCCGGCATGATGCCGAGCGATACTTCGGTAAGCGCAAACTTCGCCGTTCGCGACGCGTAGGCAAAATCGCAATGCAGAACGAGCTCCAGCCCGCCCGCATAAGCGGCGCCGTTGACGGCGGCTATCACCGGAATCGGACAATCGCGGACCGCGCGAAACATTCGCTCGAACACCTCGTGCTGCGAGCGCCACTGTTCATCGGTGAGCGAATTGCGCTCCTTCAGATCGGCGCCGGCGCAAAAGGCCTTGTCGCCGGCGCCCGTGATGACCACGCACCGGTACGCCTGTTCGGCCTGGAAGCGCTCGAAAAGTTCACACAGTTCGAGCGCCGCTCCGGTATTGAAGGCGTTGGAAACCTCGGGGCGATCGAGCGTCACCAGCAGCAGATCACCGGGCTGCTCTTCGATCCGCAGCGTCTCGCGATTCGCCTTCATGCGTGCCGCGGCGGCCGCCGGATGCGCCCCTAGTTCGCCGGTTTGACACCGTCCTTGCTGACCGTGCCGCCCGCAGCCGACAAGGTTCCGTCGGGCGCGACCTGAGCACCGATGACGACATAGGCGCCCGGCACCAGCATCGAGCGGTCGCCCGGTAGCGCCGTGAATATGGGAACGCCCTGGGGAACATGCACTTTCTGCGTGCCGCCCTTGTAATCCAACGTCAAGTCGCGGCCATTCGAGGCCGCTACCATGCCCGACACCGTGGCGTTGGTCATGAGCGAGCCCGGCTCGAGGTCCCAGGGCGTGTGGCCTTCGGGAACCTGGCCGCGGCGGTCCGGGGTGAACACCTGGACCGAGATCGCTTCGAGCGTTCCGTCGGCACGCTTCCTCGATGCCGGGCCAACGAAGTCGCCGGGCTTGATGTCCGCCAAGGTGAGCGCCTTCGCGTAGCGCACTCCGAACTTGGGCGCGAGATTTACCTTTAGGTCCTTGCCGTCGCGCGACTTCACGGAAAGGACGTCGCCGTCCAGCGAGGTGATGGTGCCGCGCACGAACATGCGCGTTTGCGCGCTGGCGACGACGCTCACGAGCGCAAATACCCCGGCAAGTAATATCAATGCAACTCTCTTCATGATTGTGATTCCTCCTTGAGTGGTCCGTCCGGGCCAACCCGGCGGGCCGATGTAAACGCGATCCAGCGCACTTCCATTCCGGAGCGCTGCAACCATTCTGACAGATTCCATCTCGACCTCCGCGGGCGGCCCGCAAACCCCTAGAGCTTGAGCAGGCGGTACGCGTTCGCCTCGACGATCTTTCGCTTGGCCTCGGCGTCGAGGCCGGGGTGATCGGCGACAATCTTCACCGGTTGCTCGTAGGCGATGGGAAAGCAGTAGTCGCTCCCCATGAGCACCCGGTCCGCGCCGATCACCTTGACCAGATATTCGAGTACGTGGTCGGAATAGCCCACCGTGTCGTAGTAGAAGCGGCGCAGGTACTCGAGCGGCGAGTGCCTGACGTGCTTCAGGTCGGCGCGCTTTTCCCAGCCCCGGTTGAGCCGGCCCACAAGCCACGGAAACGCGCCGCCCGCATGGGGCAGGCAGACGACGAGCTTGGGAAACCTGTCGAGCACGCCCCCGAAGACGAGGTGGGCAGCCGCGATCGCCGACTCGAAGGGATTGCCGAGCAGGTTGGTCAGGTAGTAAGCGGCCAGGCGTTGGTGTCCGATCACCTCGACCGGATGTAAAAAGAGCGGCAGTCCGCTCGACTCTATGCGCTCATAGACGGGCAGGAATGAAGCGTCGGACAGGTCTTTTCCGCGAATCTGTGTGGCGATGTAGAAGCCGCGCATGCCCGGAAGTCTCGCGGCGCGCTCCACTTCCTTCACCGCGAGCGCGGGCTCGTGCATCGGCAGCGTCGCGAGCCCGACGAGCCGCTTCGGATGCCGCCCGTGCGCCTGCGCGAGCGCGTCGTTGTAGGTTTCGCTGATGCCCTGGGCCAGGTCCCCGTCGGCCCAATACACCATCGGTTGTGACAGCGACAGGGCGTGGACCCCGACGCCTTGTTCATCCATCGCTTCGAGCCGGGCGTCCAGGTCGACGAATTTGGGGCCGACCGGCCCGGTCAGGAGATGCCCGTGCTTGAACTGCGGGCCCTTGCCGTCGACAACCTTGTACTCGAAGCCATGGCTGGGACCGTGCTTGGCGATCAGATCGAGGAAACTTTGCGGAAAATAATGCGCGTGAACGTCGATCGGTGCGTAGTGGGTCATCGCGGCTCCGGTGCGCGATTGTACCTTGGCGGAGACCGCCACACTTATAATTAGCCGCTCGAATTGCGAGAGGGTCGAGGGAATGGAAGAGCGTGTCAGCTTTGTATCGGACGGATTGAAGCTCGCGGGTATCCTTCACCTGCCTGATGCGGGACCGGAGCGGCGCGCCGCCTTTCTCGTCTTGCACGGATTCGGCAGCAATAAAGACGGTGGCGGCGGCACGACGGTCGCAAGAATGCTCACCGGCCTCGGCTATGCGGCGCTGCGCTTCGACTTCCGTGGCTGCGGCGAGAGCGAAGGCGAGCGCGGGCGCGTCATCTGCAAGGAGCAGGTCAAAGACACGCGGAACGCCCTGTCGTTCCTCGCTGCCCGCTCGGACATCGACCCGAAACGCGTCGGCGTCGTCGGCCAGAGTTTCGGCGCGGCGGTCGCAGTATACGCGGCAGGGGTCGACCGCAGGGTCGCCGCCTGCATCTCCTCAGGAGGCTGGGG
>VBCT01000159.1 GCA_005882235.1 Betaproteobacteria bacterium | reverse complement strand
TGCTGGATCGGGAGGACTCGCCTTGGTATCCGACGATGAGAATATTCACGCAGCCGAGGGGCGGCAACTGGAATGGCGTGCTGGCGGACGTAGCTTCGGCCCTGAGATCACACTTCGGAATGTAGCGCGTCAGTCGAAAAGCGCCTCCGGAACGTAGACAACCCCTTCGAAAATTCGCCGCGCGGTGCGCACGAACGAGGCGCGCTCGACCACCGGCGCCGCCCCCGATCGGTCGGTGACCAGGTCCACCTCGATGTGACCCGAAGGATGCTCGATGCTGAGCACGCCGCCTGAAAATCCTTTCGGCTCGATGTAGCGGCTCGCGACGGTTCCGGGAAGAACCGCGGCGGTGCCGACGGCAAGCGCGCCGGTCACCGCATGCGAGCTATGGCAAGCGTGCGGCGTGAAGTAGCGCGACGCGATGTTCCCGCCCTGCGCCGGACGCGACACCAGCACGGGTTTAGGCACGACCAGGCGCGATACGTCCCCCATCCCCATGCGCCTGCCGGCTTCGAGCCGAAGGGCCTCGATTTTTTTCAGCATCGCCCTGTCCGCGTCCAGCTCCTGCGGCGTTTCGCGCCCGGTCTTTCCGAACGCTTCGGCGGCCATGATCATCACCGGCATCGCCATGTCCACGCAGCTCGCCTCGATCCCGTCGATCCGGTCGAGGGCGTTTCCGGTCGGCAGCAACTTCCCCGTGACGGCTCCGAGCGCATCGAGAAAGGTCAGCTTGATCGGCGCAGCAGGCTCGCTAACGCCATCGATGCGCGTATCGCCCGCATACTCGACCTGCCCTCCGGGAGTCTGGATCACCGCTTCGATCAGCGTCTGCGTATTGACGTTGTAGATGCGCACCTTCGTCGTGGGGTTCTCCGCCCGTACGAGGCCGGTTTCGATCGCGAAAGGACCCACGCCGGCGAGCATGTTGCCGCAGTTGGGCTTGGTATCGACGATCGCCTCGGTCACCGAGACCTGCGCGAACAGGTAATCCACGTCGGCGCCTTCGCGCTGCGACCGGCTGACGATCGCGACCTTGCTCGTCAGGGTATTCGATCCCCCGATGCCGTCGACCTGCAGCGCGTGGGGAGAGCCCATGACGCTGAGCAGGACCGCGTCGCGCCGCCCGGGATCCGCGGGCAGGTCCGCGGCGAGGAAATAGGGACCCCGCGAGGTGCCGCCGCGCATCAGCACACAAGGTATCTTGCGCTGCATGTTCAGGCGTCCGTCAGCTTGTGTGCGGCACGCCGGACCGAGGAATAGGGGCTAACATGGCGATGTTTACGGAGTTGAGCCTTCGGCCGAGTCTGTGATCGTACCTCATTGGATCGATATCATGCCAAAAGCCGGCTTTAGCCTTCTGCTCCTCGCGCTCGCGGCCTGCCTTGCCGGATGCGCAAATCTCACGGCCGTCTCCAGCGGAATGCCCGCGCAGCAGGTCCAGGCGAAGCTCGGCGCGCCGGAGACGATCAGGAAGAACGCCGACGGTTCCGAGGTCTGGGAATATCCGGGAGGCCCGCTCGGAAGGCAGACTTACATGGTGACTCTGGGGTCCGACCGTGCGGTCCAGGAAGTCCACCAGGTGCTGAACGACGAATATTTCTCGAGGGTGCACGCGGGAATGTCCCGCGACGAGGTGCGGCGGCTGCTCGGCAGGCCCGGGGAGATCATGGTGTTCGGCGCGCGCGACGAAGAGGTGTGGTCCTGGCGCTACCAGCAGCAGAATCCGATGTTCTTCAACGTGCTCTTCGACCGGACCGCGGGCACGGTCAGGGCCATACAGCGGATCGAGGAGATCCTCTGGTTGGACCACGACTGCTGAAGCGATCGGGGGAATCATGAACGCGATATTTTCCCGCGCCCTCGCGCTGCTGCTCCCCGCGCTGGTGGCGGCGTGCGCGAGCTTTTCCGCCGTCAATCCGGGCGCTTCCGCCCGGCAGGTCGAGACTCTGGTGGGCGCGCCGGCAAGCGTATGGAAGAACGCGGACGGCTCCGAGGTCTGGGAATATCCGCGGGGACCGTTCGGAGTCGAAACCTACATGGTGACGCTGGGGCCGGACCGCGCCGTGCGGGATGTCCGCCAGGTGCTGAGCGAGGAGTACATCTCCAAGCTGCACGCCGGAATGTCCCGCGACGAGGTTCGCCGGCTGCTCGGCAGGCCGCGGGACATCGGCTTCTCCGACTTGAACGACGAAGAGATATGGTCCTGGCGCTATCGCGAGTGGGGCGTGCGTAACATGGAGCTTTACGCCCAGTTCGACAGGCCCACCGGCGTGCTCAAGAAGATTACGCGGTTCCAGGTCGATACGAGCGACGGCAAGCGCCAATAGAGTTTCGCTCCATGATCGCAGCGCTTCATCGCGCCGCCGCCCTGCTCGCTCTCGCTCTCCTCGCGGCCGGGTGCGCGAATTTTTCCGCCATATCCCCCGGGGATTCCGCGCTGACGGTCGCAGCGCGCGTCGGCGCGCCCGGCACCGTGTGGAAAAACGCCGACGGCTCCGAGCTCTGGGAATACCCGCAAGGCTTTTACGCCGTGCAGACCTTCATGGTCGCGTTCGACCCCGACCACGCCGTGCGCGAGGTCCACCAGGTGCTCAACGAGGCCTATTTCTCCAGGATCCAGCCGGGAATGTCCCGCGAGGATGTTCGCCGCCTGATCGGAAAACCGAGGGAGATCTGGTACTTCCCGGCCCGTGATGAGGAGACCTGGACCTGGCGCTATTACGATGTCACCTACCGGTTCTTCAACGTCCTCTTCGATCGTACCGAGGGCACGGTCAGAACCACCTTGCGGCTCGATGAGGTTTTCCTCCCAGGCGGACGCGGCAGGCGCTGATCTTCCTCGCTCACGACCGTTTTTCCTGCTCGTATTCCTTCATCGCCTCCCGCGCGAGCCTGAACGCCTCGACTCCCGCGGGCATTCCGCAGTACACCGCCACCTGAAGCAGCACCTCGCGTATCTCCTCGCGGGTGCAGCCGTTGGTGAGCGCGCCCCTGACGTGGGTCTTGAACTCGTTCGGCCGGTTCAGAGCGGAGAGCATGCCGAGGTTGACGAGGCTGCGCAGCTTGCGCGGCAGCTGCGGCCGCGCCCACAGCCATCCCCAGCAGGATTGCGTAACCAGCTCCTGCATCGGCATGCCGAAATCGTCGACCGTCTTCAGCTGCCGCTCGACGTATTCGGCGCCGAGCACCTCCTTGCGCACGGCGAGTCCCCTGTCCCACAGTTCTTTCGACATTGCTCGATCCTTTCGGTTGACTTGCGCGAGACGCTCAGGCGAGCGTGTGGTTCAACTCGCCGATCGCCTCGATCCACAACTTGACGGCGTCGCCGGGTTTGAGGAACCTGCCTCGTCCCATGCCGACGCCCGCCGGGGTCCCCGTGAGGACGAGATCGCCCGGACGGAGCGTCACGCGCGAAGACAGCATCGCGATCTGCTCGGCGGTATCGAAGATCAGCTTGCTCGTATGGGAGTCCTGCATCAGCTCGCCGTTCACCCACAGCTTGATGGCGAGCTGATGCGGATCGCGGAGCTCGCCCGCCGGCACGATCCAGGGCCCGAGCGGGCAGGAGCCGTCGAAGCACTTCTGGCTGACCCAGTCGTAATGGAAGGGCGAAGCCGGCGGGTTCTTGTCGCGTTTCATCGCATCGCGCGCCGAGAGATCGTTCGCGATGGTGTAGCCGGCGACGCAGCCCAGCGCCTTCTCCACCGGAACGTCTTTCACCGTCCTCCCGATCACGGCCACGAGCTCGACTTCCCAGTCGACCTTCTGCGAGTACGCGGGCAGTTTGACCGCGGTGCCAGGGCCGACCACCGAGCTCCTCGAAGTCTTGACGAAGTGCCAGGGCTTCTCGCCGAGGTCCTTCATCGTCGGTCCCGGCTCCTTGCCCTGCGCGCGCGCCATCTCGGCCATGTGATCGGTGTAGTTGGCGCCCGCGCAATAGATGTCGCCGGGATAGAGCACCGGCGCGAGCAGCTTCACGCGCTTGAGCGGCACGCCTTTCGCCTTGCTCTTTCCGGCGGCGATGCGCTTCGCCGCTGCGGCGAAGGCGCGATGCGCCCTGCCCCAATCCTGCAGCGCGCCGAGGACCGTTGACCACGCCGGCTGGCCGGCGAGGCGGGCCGCGTCGTGGACCTGCTCGCCGACGAGAATCCCCGCGCGCGCTTCGCGGCCTGCCTGATAGCTCAGCAACTTGTAGCTCATTCGTTCCCCTTTTCCGCTCTTATGCAAAGGCGCGCTTCACGCGCCTGATCCAGTCCTCGAACGCGACCATCTGGTCGGCGAGGAACTTGCGCGTCGTCTCATCGGTCAGCTTTCCGTCCGCGAACTTGCCCGCGGCCATGCCGATGAATACCTCGGGCTTCACCAGCCAGTGCACCCCAAGCTGCGAAAGGATTGGGCGCAAGTGGTATTGGCCTCGGGAACCTCCCACCAGGCCCGTGGTGCAGCTGAACACCGCCGCCGGCTTGTTGTCGAACGGTTGCGGCTTGAACCGCGACATCCAGTCGATCGCGTTCTTGAGCGGGGCACCGACCGACCAGTTGTATTCGGGCGAAGCGAACAGCAGCGCGTCCGCTGCGAGGATCTCCTCGCGCAGCCTCGTCGCCACAGCCGGGAAACCCTTCTCCTGGACGTCGAAGTTGTAGATCGGAAGCTCGCCGATGCCCGTGATCCGGAGCTTGAGCCCGGGAGGCATCAGCTCGCCCGCCGCCCTGAGGGCCGCCATGTTGTAGGACTTCTGCCTGAGGCTTCCGCAGACGCCGAGTACCTGAAAGCTCGCGGGTGTATTCACGTTTTCTCTTGCCGGTTGAAAATGGGGCTCGCATCCCGTCAGCGTCTTATCGCCGCGTCGTAGAAGCTCGCATCGTAGTAGGGAGAGGGATCGCTCAGGGACTTGCGCGGCTGCCCGTACTTCGAGCGCAGCGCGAGCACCGTCTTGACGCCTTCCATGTCGATTTTCGCCTTGCGCTGGAAGCCGTCCTTGGGGCTGAGCAGGATGCCATACGCCGTTTGCGCGCCGCCCGGTCCCAGGTTCGGGAGATTCCTCAGCAGGACGGCGAGCGCCTCGTCCTTGTTCGCCGGATCGTAGAGCCACTCCACCGCGTCCGAGAACGCACGGATATAAGCGATCACCTCGGCGCGGTGCGCGTCCGCCCAGGATTTGCGCACTCCGGCCACCAGGCCCTGATAGCGGCCGAGCACGTCGGTCGCATTGCCGAGGCGGTGATACCCCTTGGCCTCCGCCTGCACCTCGAACGGCGATAGCAGCAGGGTGCCGGCGTGCTTTTTCTCCATCAGCGCCTGAAAGCGCTGCAGCACGCCGCCCGCGCGCTCCAGCTTGTAGTCGCCTTCCTTCAGGCCGGCGCGCTCGAGCATCTCGATGAGCACGAAAGCGTACCCAGTCGTGCGCGCGTCGACCGACAGGGTCTTGCCGCGCAATTGCGAGTACGAGTCCACCTCGGGGACGGTGACAAGGCGCAGGAACCCGCTATCGCCGCCCATCACCGCCTGCAAATCGCGCCCGAGCACGGGTTCCTCGCCCTGCCCCTCGCGATAGGCGATCAAGTTGTCGATCGCGGTCATGGCGATGTCGAACTTGCCGTCGATGAGGTTGGTGAGCTGGAACACCGAGCTCACGGTGGGCGTCAGCCTCACCGCGATCCCGTTCTTCGCGAGCAGGCCCTTCTCCTGCGCGATCCACACCGGCCAGTTGAAGCCGCCCGGAAACACGATGAGCTCGACGGTCTTGGGTGGCGCAGGCTGCGCAAGCACGCAGGAAGCGGTGAGCAGCGCGATCAGCCCGGACACGACTCTACGAGAAATTCCATTCATGTGTTCTCCATCTTCGGCGGAAGAGCGGACTCCAGACTTGCGATTCAGGCCACGGTCTTCAGCGGCGGTTTTTTATCCTTCTGGTCCGCACGGAACTCCGCAATGTCCGGCCGCGAGCCCCACATGCAGAACGACTCGGCCGCGAACGGGAACTGCCGCGGCCGGTAGCTCGATTCCTCCTCGGGCAGGAT
>VBCT01000158.1 GCA_005882235.1 Betaproteobacteria bacterium | reverse complement strand
GCAGCTGTGCGCGATGGTGAACGACTGGGAGACGACGCAGGTCTATCAGGACCTGCCGCCGCACGCGTGGCAGTTCATCAAGGACAAGGGTTTCCTCGGGATGATCATCCCGAAGAAATACGGCGGCAAGGAGTTCTCCGCAACCATGCATTCGCAGGTGATCCAGAAGCTCGCGACGCGGTGCAGCGCGGCAACGGTGCACGTCATGGTGCCCAATTCCCTGGGGCCCGCAGAGCTGCTGCTGCACTACGGCACCGAGGAGCAGAAAAATCACACCCTGCCGCGCCTCGCGAAGGGGCTCGAGATTCCCTGCTTCGGCCTGACGAATCCGCACGCCGGTTCCGATGCCGCGGCGATTCCCGATTTCGGCGTCGTGTGCAAGGGAACCTGGGAAGGCCGCGAAGTGCTCGGCATGCGCGTCACCTGGGAAAAGCGTTACATCACGCTGGGCCCCATTTCGACTCTGCTCGGGCTCGCTTTCCGGCTCCACGACCCGGACCACCTGCTCGGGAGCAAGGAAGACATCGGAATCACGTGCGCGCTGGTGCGCACCGACACGCCGGGCGTCAACGTCGGCCACCGCCACAATCCTCTGAACGCGGTGTTCCAGAACGGCCCGAACTGGGGCAAGGACGTGTTTATGCCTTTGGACTGGATTATTGGCGGACCGAAGATGGCGGGCCAGGGCTGGAGGATGCTGATGGAGTGCCTCGCCGCGGGACGCTCGATCTCGCTGCCCTCCTCGGGGACGGGCTACGCCAAGCTCGCCGCGCGCGCAACCGGCGCCTATGCGCGCGTGCGCAGCCAGTTCAAGACGCCGATCGGAAAATTCGAAGGCATAGAGGAGGCGCTCGCGCGCATAGGCGGCAACCTCTACACGATGGATGCGGCCCGTTCCATGACCGCGGGCGCGGTCGACCTCGGCGAAAAACCTTCGGTGATCTCGGCGATCGTCAAGTACCACCTCACCGAGCGCGGGCGCGCCGTGGTCAACGACGCGATGGACATCCTCGGCGGCAAGGGGATCTGCCTCGGCCCCAACAATTTCATGGGGCGCATCTACCAGCAGCTGCCCATCGCGATCACGGTCGAGGGCGCGAACATCCTCACGCGCAACCTCATCATCTTCGGTCAGGGAGCGATCCGCTGCCATCCGTACGTGCTGAAGGAAATGAACGCAGCGCGCGCAGGCGACCTGAAGAGCTTCGACGCCGCGCTATTCAGTCACATCCGGCACGTCATCTCGAACGAAACTCGCGCCTTCCTCATGGCGATCACCGGATCGCGCTTCGTTTCTGTTTCGCGCAAGGCTGCGCCGCGGACGCGCCGCTACTACCGGCACCTGACGCGGATATCCGCCGCGCTCGCCCATGCGGCGGACATCTCGATGCTCGTGCTCGGAGGGTCGCTGAAGCGCCGGGAAAGGATCTCCGCGCGCCTGGGAGACGTCCTCTCCATGCTCTACCTCGCCTCGGCAGCGCTCAAGCGCTTCGAGGACGAAGGCCGGCAGCAGGCGGATCTCCCGCTCCTCGACTGGTCGCTGCAGGACGCTCTCGCCCGCGCGGCCGAAGCGCTGCATGGGGTGCTCGCGAACTATCCGGTGCGGCTGGTCGGTTCGTTCCTGCGCCTCGCGACCTTCCCGCTCGGTCGGCACTTCGCGCCGCCCAGCGACGCGCTCGGGCACGAAGTCGCACGACTGCTCATCGCGCCCTCGGCGGCGCGCGACCGGCTCTGCGCCGGCATGTACCTGCCTACGCCTGAGAGCGAACCCCTCGGGTGCCTCGAAGCCGCGCTCGTCGCGGCGATCAAGGCCGAAGCGGTCGAGGCCAAGATCCGCGCGGCCCAGAAATCCGGCGCGATACGCGGCAAGACCTCCGAGGAGCTCGCGCATGCCGCGCTCGCCGCGGGCGTCATCGGCGCAGAAGAGCAGGCTCTGCTCAAGCGCGCGGCTCAGCTGCGCGACGAGGTGATCCGCGTGGACCATTTCCCGCAGGATCTCGGATTGTCCGAAGCGCTCCGGCCCGCGCAGCCGCAGCGCGCCGCCGCCTGAAACCGGGCACAGACCCCTATTTTCCCCGGTTTCGCTTTCATACGATGCGCAATCAAAATTAGGGGCTGTCCCCGGTTTCGTCGCGGCTGAGACTTTCCCGTCATCGGAGGCACGATGCCCAAGGACATCTATATCATCGACGGCGCGCGCACGCCGTTCCTGAAATCGCGCAACAGGCCGGGCCCTTTCTCCGCGAGCGATCTCGCGACCGCCGCCGGCAAAGCCTTGCTCGTGCGGCAGCCCTTCGCACCGACCGAACTCGACGAGGTCATCCTCGGGTGCGCCGCGCCCTCGGTGGACGAGGTCAACATCGGGCGCGTCGCCGCGCTGCGCATGGGCTGCGGGCAGAAAGTCCCGGGCTGGACCGTGATGCGCAACTGCGCCTCCGGCATGCAGGCGCTCGATTCAGGCGTAGCCAATATGCTCTCGGGGCGCTCGACGCTCGTACTGGCGGGCGGGGTGGACGCGCTCTCGCGCGCGCCGCTCCTCTATTCGGAGGCCATGGTCATCTGGTTCTCGAACTTCATGGCTGCGAAGAGCTCGCTCCGGCGGGCGGGCATGTTCCTGAAATTGAAACCCGCTCAACTGCTCACGCCCATCATCGGCATCATGAAGGGGCTGACCGACCCCTACGTGGGCCTTCTGATGGGCCAGACGGCAGAGAATGTCGCCTACCGCTTCGCGATCGGTCGCCGGCAAATGGACGAGTTCTCCGCGGAGAGCCACGCCCGCGTCATTCGCGCGCAGGAGACCGGCGCATTCAGCAATCCGCATGACGGTCTGGCGGCGGAAATCACGCCGATCTACGATGACAAGGGAAACCTCTACCGGGACGACGACGGCGTTCGAAAGGATTCGACGGCCGAGAACCTTGCGAAGCTCAAACCCTTTTTCGACCGGAAGTACGGCAACGTCACCGCGGGAAATTCCTCGCAGATCACAGACGGCGCCGCTTGGCTCGTGATCGCGACCGAGGAGGCCGTGAAACGCCACGATCTGAAGCCCCTCGGCCGGATCGTCGATTCGCAGTGGGCGGGCCTCGACCCGGCGCAGATGGGTCTCGGACCCGTGCATGCGGCGACACCGATACTCAAGCGCCACGGACTGAAGCTCAACGACCTCGATGCCTGGGAAATCAACGAAGCGTTCGCGGCCCAGGTGCTCGGCTGCCTCGCGGCGTGGAAAGAGGACAAGTACTGCCGCGAGGAACTGGGTCTCGACCGCGCGATGGGCGAGCTCGATGCCGAAAAGCTCAACGTCGACGGCGGCGCCATCGCGCTCGGCCACCCGGTGGGAGCCTCGGGTGCGCGCATCGTGCTGCATCTGCTGCACGTGCTAAAGCGCGCAAAAGGCAAACGTGGCATGGCCGCGATCTGCATCGGCGGAGGCCTCGGCGGCGCGATGCTCGTCGAAGCGCTGTAATCGTCATGGCGGGGAAATACCAGCACTGGAAGCTCGAGACCGACCGCGACAACGTCGTCTGGCTGTCGTTCGACAAGAAAGGCGCGTCCGCGAACGTCCTGTCCGCCGACGTGATGGCGGAGCTCGATCGGATTTTCGACGAGCTGCGCGCGAACAATCCGCGGGGGCTCATCATCCGCTCCGGTAAGGACTCCGGATTCATCGCCGGCGCCGACGTCGAGGAGTTCACCAAGATCAAGGACGCGGACGAGGCGATGCGCCTGGTCAAGCGCGGCTGGGATCTCTACAACAAACTCGAGGCCCTGCCCTTCCCGACGCTCGCGCTCGTAAACGGCTTCTGCATGGGCGGGGGCGTCGAGCTCGCGCTCGCCTGCCGCTATCGCGTCGCGGTGGATCAGCCCGGAACGCGCTTCGCGCTTCCCGAAGTGATGCTCGGCATCCTTCCGGGCTGGGGCGGGGTCAAGCGCCTGCCGCGCCTCGTCGGCCCGACTGCGGCGCTCGATATGCTGCTCACGGGCCGGGCCGTGGATGCGCGCCGGGCGAAGCGAATGGGTCTCGTGGACGAAGCGGTGCCGCCGCGCATCCAGGAGAACACCGCGCGCATGATCGTGCTCGAGGCGCCACGCCCGAGAAAGCTGCCCCTCTTCCAGCGGCTGACGAATTCCGGCTTGATGCGTCCGCTCGTCGTTCACTTGGCGAGAAAGCAGCTTGCCTCCAGGGCGTCGCCGGATCACTATCCCGCGCCTTACGCGATCCTCGAGCTGTGGCGGAAATACGACGGCGATCCGTTCGCGCCGCGACCCGAGGACCCGGCGTCCGTCATCGGCCTGCTGGAGGGCGATACCGCGCGCAATCTCATCCGCATCTTCTTCCTCCAGGAGCGCCTGAAATCCCTGGCGAAGGACAGCGACTTCAGGGCGCAACACGTTCACGTGGTCGGCGCGGGCGTCATGGGCGGAGACATCGCCGCCTGGTGCGCGATGCGCGGCCTGGCGGTGACGCTGCAGGACCAGTCGCCCGAGCGCCTCGCGCCGGCGATGAAGCGCGCGGCCGAGCTCTTCAAACGCCGGCTGCGCGACAAATCCCGGATTCGTGACGCGCTCGACCGCTTGACTCCCGATGTCGCCGGGGACGGAGCGCGGCATGCGGACGTCGTCATCGAGGCGATTTTCGAGAACCTGCAGGCCAAGCGCGAGCTGTTCGCCAAGCTCGAAACCCAGGCGAAGCCGGAGGCTCTCCTCGCCTCGAATACGTCGAGCCTCAAGCTCGCCGACATCGGCGCGAAATTCAAGAATCCGTCGCGCCTGGTGGGAATCCATTTCTTCAACCCGGTGCCGCAATTGCAGCTGGTCGAGGTGGTCAAGGGCGCGGTCACCGACACTGGAGTCGCGAAGCGTGCGGCGGCGTTCGTACGGCAGATCGATAAACTGCCCCTGCCGGTCAATGACTCGCCGGGCTTTCTCGTCAATCGCGTGCTCGGTCCCTACATCGACCAGGCGCTGCGCATGGTGGACGAAGGCGTCGCGCCGGAGACGCTCGACGCGGCGGTCGCGGCGTTCGGCATGCCGATGGGGCCGATCGAACTGGCCGACACGGTGGGCCTCGACATCTGCCTCGCGGTCGGCAAGGAATTGGCGGGTGAACGCGCGGAGCCGCCGAAGAAGCTCGCGGAGCTCGTCGCCGCGGGCAATCTCGGCAAGAAGACGGGACGCGGATTCTACATCTGGCAAGACGGCAGGGCGCGCAAAGGCGCCGCGCGCGGTGCCACGCCTGAACTCACAGAGAAGCTCATCGCGCCCTACCTCAAGGAAGCTCAGGCCGCCGTCGCCGAAGGTATCGTCGCCGATGCCGACCTCGCAGACGCCGGGCTCATCTTCGCTACGGGCTTCGCTCCCTTCCGAGGCGGACCGCTGAACTATCTGAAGAGCAAGGCCGGAAACTCCTGAGTCTTCGCGTGCCGGCGACGTCGCCGGAAATAAGTCACATTTTTCGGGACGCTTGCTCTAGCGAGATGGGCCGTGGGAGAATTTTGCTCCTGGCCAGGGAGGGTCGAGGTGGGTCCAATACCAACGGTGGGCGCACTGCGCTGCCGCTTGCTCGCTGCGGCGGCAGGATCTCTGTTCGCGCTATGCGCGAGCAGCGGGAATGCGCAGGCGCCGAAGAAGCCGCCGCCTCCCAGGCCGCAGTCTCAGGCTCCGGTCGCGGCGCCTTCCAAGCCGCCGGCCCCGCCGCGATTCGCGATCCAGCGTTTTCTCGTCGAGGGTAATTCCCTTCTCGCGCAAGGCGAGCTCGACCGTATTCTCGCGCCGTTCTCCGGAAAGGACCGCGACTTCGGAGACATTCAGCGCGCGCTCGAAGCGCTGCAGGATGTCTACACCGGCCGCGGCTACAACGCGGTGCGCGTGAGCGTTCCCGAGCAGGACATTCGTTCGGGCCAGGTGCGCTTGCGCGTGGCCGAGGCGCGAATCCGGCGCGTGCGGGTCCAGGGCAACCGCTTTTTCGACGAAAGGAACGTCAGGGCCGGCCTGCCTTCGCTGAAGGAAGGCACCTCTCCGAACACGCGCGCGATCGGTCAGGACGCCCAGCTCGTCAACGAGAGCCCGGCCAAGCAAGTTAGCGTGGCGCTGCAGGCGTCGGACGATCCCGGCCAGCTCGACGCGACCGTTCGCGTCACGGACGAAAAACCCTCCAGGGTCTCGGTGTTCGCGGACAACACCGGCACTCCGAAGACCGGAAATTGGCGCACCGGCCTCGGCTATCAGAACGCGAACCTCTTCAACGGCGACGACGTGATCAATGCGCAGCTCGTCGGCTCGCCGGGCCATTCGGCGCCGGATACCGTGTGCCGGTATACAAATTGAGCGGCGTCGTCGATGTCCTCGCCGGGTATTCGAGCGTCAATTCAGGCACGGTGCTGGATGTTTTCAACGTGTCCGGAAAAGGGACGGTGGCCGGACTGCGTTACACGCAGCTGCTGGGGCGGATCGACAGTTACGAACATCGGATCGCATTCGGACTGGACTACCGGGCGTACAAGAACAGCGTCATTTTCGGGGATTCTGGCCAGTCAGAGGTTCCGGACATCACGGTCCGGCCCGCCTCGCTCACCTACAGCGGGCGCGTGTCGCAGGTCGGCCGGGATCTGTCATTCAACCTCTCCTACTCGCGCAACATTCCGGGTGGACCTAACGGCGATCAGGAAGCCTTCACTGGACTCCTGGATAGCAACGGAAACCTAGTCCTGGATAGCAATGGAAACCCAGTCAAACCTCCCGCGCGCCCTGGCGCTTCGGCCAAGTACTCGATCTGGCGCGCGGGTGTAGCGTTCTCGCAGCTGCTGCCTTCGGATTTCATCCTGCGCGCTGCACTGAGCGCGCAGCAGACCAAAGACCTGCTCGTCCCCGGCGAGCAATTCGGGATGGGCGGCGCCGACAGCGTGCGCGGCTACTACGAGCGCGAGACGGCGAGCGACATCGGCCGGCGGTTCTCGCTCGAGGGCTACAGCCCGGATTTCGGATCGCGGATCGGCAGTACCTGGCGCGCGCGGGCGCTCGTGTTCTACGACGCGGCGCGCGGCCACGACAATATTCCGGAGCGCGGCCCGGAAAACAAGCTCGGGAGCTTCGGCCTGGGCGTGCGCGCGAACCAGGGCAAGTCCTTCGCGTTCCGGCTCGATGTCGCGCGGGTTACCAAGGATGCAGGCACCCGTCTGAACGGAGAATACCGGGCGCATGCCGCCGTCGCTTACAGCTTCTGACGCGGACCGCCTGTGCGAAAAGTCACGCGTACCGCCTGCGACCGGGGTCTAGAATGAGTTTCCCGTTTGCTGCGGGAACGAAGTTTGCTCAGGGAATGAAGTCTATCGGAGGGGTAGCCATGTCAAGTTCCAGTGCCAAGCGCAGGCAACGAGGCGATTTCAAGCCCAAGCTGATCGCGCTGTCGGTAGCCGCCTGCTTCAGTCTTTCCAACGGGCAGAGCTTCGCCAATCCCACCGGCGGCACCGTCGGCTCGGGCAGCGCGACCTTCGCCAGCTCGGGCAACACCCTGACGATCACCAACAGCGCCAACGCCATCATCAACTGGCAGAGCTTCTCGATCGGAGTCAACGAGATCACGCAGTTCCTGCAGTCCTCGGGGTCATCCGCGGTGCTCAACCGCGTGGTGGGCGCAAACGGAGTGATCCCGCAAAGCGTGATCGACGGGATACTTTCCTCGAACGGCCGGGTGTTCCTGATCAACCCGAGCGGGGTCGTGATCGGTTCGACCGGGCGCATTGACGTCGCAGGATTCGTCGCTTCGAGCCTGAATCTCTCCGACCAGGACTTCCTCAACGGACGGCTCTCCAACGCCGGCGTCATCGACACGAGCTCGGGCGGCGCGGGCGGCCGGGTGTTCCTCGTCGGCCCGGACGTGCAGAACTCGGGGCTGATCCGCTCCCCGCAGGGCCAGATCGTGCTCGCCGCAGGCAAGAGCGTGGAGCTCGTTTCCGAGAATTCCCCCTTCGTGACGGTGCGCGTGGTCGCGGACACCGAGCAGGCGCTCAACGTAGGGCAGCTGATCTCCGACTCCGGCCGCATCGGCATGTTCGGCGCTCTGGTGCGCCAGGGTGGCGTGGTGGAGGCGAACAGCGCCGTCGTCGGCGCGAACGGCGAGATCCGGCTCGTAGCCACCAAAGATCTCACGCACCAACCTCATCTCCGGAACCGTCGAAGCAAAGGGCAGCTCCGGCCAGGGCGGAACGATCCAGGCGCTCGGCGTGCGCGTCGGAGTCATCGGCCACGGTGTGATCGACGCATCGGGCGACGCGGGTGGCGGAACGGTTCTCGTCGGCGGCGACGCGCACGGCGCCAATCCCGACGTTCAGAACGCGCAGCAGACCGTGATCGGTTCGGACGGAATCATCCGCGCCGATGCGGGTACTACCGGCGACGGCGGCCGGGTGATCGTATGGTCGGACGAGTCCACCAGGTTTTTCGGCAGCATCTCCGCGCGCGGCGGCTCGCAGAGCGGCAACGGCGGTTTCGTCGAGACTTCGGGCAGGGCGCTGCAGGCATTCGGTACAGTGGACACGAGCGCGCCGAGGGGCAACGGCGGCGAGTGGCTGCTCGATCCGACTGACATAAATATTGGCCTCGTCGGCATAGACCAGCTGACCTGCCTGGCCGGAGTCTGCTTCGACGATCCTCCACTGGTGGGCAACGTATCCACGATTACGGCTGGCACGTTAGATGCCGGTTTGCGCTTGAACGGGAGTGTGACCCTCCAGGCGCATCGAGATATCAACCTGCAGACAGACCTGAACCTCACCTACGGGGGAGGTGCCTTCATTGCACAAGCCGGCAACAACATCAACCTGGGCGGCAACATCACCGCCAACGGCACGAACATCACGCTTAGAGCCAACGATCCGGCGTCCCTCACTCCGAGCGGCTACGGCAGCATCACCTCGGGTCCCGGCTTCGGCAACATCACCACCAACGGCGGAAGCGTCAATCTCCTTGGTTACGGCGTCGCCGTCGGCAACATCAGCACCTATGGATCCCTGGGCTCCGGCAGCCTGACGGTCGCGGCCGCCGGCGACATCGTCACCGGCTCGCTTGCGACCTTCTCCACGGCGGCCGGCGTTGCTGGCGGCGCCGTGAAGCTCGCGACCGACAGCGGCAAGATCACCGTCAACGGTAGCATCGACACTCGCGGCGCTGACGGCTCCTTCGCAATCGTGGACGGAGCCAGCGGTGGAAACGTACTGATCGAACGCCGCAACAGCGCGACTACCGGGACGGTATCGGTTTCCGGCGGAATCATCACCAACGGCGGCAACGGGATCACCGCGACCTCGGGCCAAGGGGGCTCCGGCGGATCCGCTGGCGATGTCTTCATCAGTGGCCTCACCACCACCGTGATCCCGGGCATCTCCGGTGCGCCGACTGTCGTTGCGACTCTGAGCGGCGACATCCTCGTCGCAGGCGGAATCAGCGCGCGAGGCGGCAACGCGGCCAACAGCAGCGGCACCTTTGCCGGCGCACTCGGCGGACAAGGGGGAAGCGTCAACCTGCTCGCGAGCGGCAACGTTTCGGTCGGCAACGCCAACGGCGCCATCGACGTGAGCGGCGGACTGGGCGGCGCCGGCCCGGGAACCTCCGGACCGGGTAATGGGGGCGGCGCGGGCGGAAGCGCCGGCTTCGTCGACCTCCAAGGGGGACAATCCCTAACAGTCGTCGGCGCCATCCTCGCCGACGGCGGCGCCGGCGGCAACGGGGGCGCAGCAAGCTCGGGTGGCAGTGGCGGCGGCGGCGGTGTCGTCACCCTTCGCGGCGCCGGATCCATAGGCTCCATATCGGCAATTGGCGGAAACGGCGGTACCGCGCCCGCCGGCAGCGCGATCGGTCTCGGCGGCTCCGGCGGTGAAGTCCTGATATCCGCTCCCGGCGATATTGCGCTCGGGGGAGCGATCAATGCATTCGGGGGACTCGACGGCGCCAGAACCACCCGTACCTGTTGCGGATTGATCGAGATCGTCGCGGGCGGAGCAGTGACCCAAACGGCGGCGCTGACGACGGATATCCTTTTCGCCGCCGGCACGGACGTCAAGCTCGACGTGAGCAACACCGTCAAGTCCCTCGAGTGCGTGGTCCAGTAAGGCCTTGAGCCGCTACACTTGAGGGCCCGCCTCGCGGCGGGCTTCTTCATTTCTGGGACTCGCATCGCAATGGCGAAAGTCGAATTCGCCTGGGAGCTGGGCGCGGGCACGGGGCACGTCGCAACCCTGCTGCCGGTCGCGGCAGCGATGCAGGCGCGCGGGCACGACGTGCGTTTCCTTCTGCGGGACCTCTCCGCGGGCGCCGACCTCGACGGCGCGGCGGAAATTCCGCGCGAGGGCGCGCCCATCTGGTCAGGGCCGCCAACCTGCGAAGCTCCGCTCAGCCTCGGCGAGATCCTCCTCAATGCGCACGGCGGCACGACGATCTCTTCGCTCGTGAGCAGCCCCGGCAACGTGACGATCCACAGCTTCAGCCCACTCGACGTCCAGCAGGGCATCACCGCCGCCGGGGGCGACATCTTCCTGTCGACCGCGGGTCCTTCGCTGAACGCCACGCTTCCCAACGACATGACGCTCAGCGGGACGTTCACTTACCGTACCGGCGGCGCATTCGACGTCACGATCGGCGACTTCGGCACGCTGCATCTGCCCGGCGGCCTTGACCTGACAGCGACGCCACCGTCCCCGTACCCGCTCAATATCACCCAGCTCACTTTCAGCGGGCGCGATCCGCTCGCCAATTCAATCGTGGTCGCAGCCTACAATACGACCGTCGCGAAGCAGGCCCTCGGCTCGGGCATCGTCGAGGAACCGCCGAAGAGAGATAGGCGCGACGACAAGAAGGCGGCGGCGGTATGCAAGTGAGCGCGCCTCGCCTCTTCGTCCGCGCGCTCGCGGCGGCTGCGCTGCTCGCCCCTCTGCTCGCCTTCGCGCAAGCCACGGTTCAGCATCTGTCGGGGACTCTCTCGGTGCAGCGGCCCGACGGCTCGATGGGCGCCTTGGCCGAGCGCTCCAATGTCTTCGTCGGCGACGTGATCTCCACCGAGCGCGACAGCTATGCGCAGCTGCGCTTCACCGACGGCGGACAGGTGACCCTGCGCCCCAGCACTCAGGTCAAGATCGAGGCGTACGCCTACGACGAGGGCCGTCCCGAGCGCGACAACTTCGCGATGCAGCTTTTCAAGGGCGGACTGCGTTCCCTCACTGGGCTGATCGGCAAGCGCACCACCAATCGCAGCGCCTACAGGATGGTGACTTCCACCGCCACCATCGGCATCCGCGGCACCGACTATTCGGCGATCGACATCCCCGCGCCCCCGCCCGGCCAGAGCGCGCCCCCGAACCTGCCGCCGCCGGGGGTGTACGTCACGGTGG
The DNA here is from genome assembly GCA_005882235.1 of Betaproteobacteria bacterium. GTDB lineage: Bacteria > Pseudomonadota > Gammaproteobacteria > Burkholderiales > SG8-39 > VBDM01. The sequence continues at coordinate 8,140 of VBCT01000158.1, read as the reverse complement.
CCGACGGTCAGATCGCGCTCGTCTCGGGGGGCGTGGAGCAGCTGGTCGGCATCGGACAGGTGGGCTTCTCCAGCAATATCAATCTGCCTCCGAGACTGGTCCCGCCGCCGCCGAACCTGCCGCAGGTCGCCCCGCCGCCCACCTTCGGGCAAACGCTGAAGACGAGCAGCATAAACGCCGGCTCGAGCATGGAGTGCGTGGTCCAGTAAGGCCCTGAGCCGCTACACTGGAAGCCCGCCTTCTAGGCGGGCTTCTTCATTTTTCGGACTCGCAGCGCGATGGCGAAAGTCGAATTCGCCTGGGAACTGGGGGCGCATACCGGCCATGTGACCACGATGCTCCCGGTCGCCGCCGCCCTGAAGGCGCGCGGCCATGAAGTGCGGTTTCTGCTTCGCGAGCCGCATGCGGCCGCGGATCTCGAAGGCGCAGCCGAAATCCCACGCGAAGGCGCGCCAATCTGGTCTGGGCCAACCATCAACGCTAATCCGCTGAACCTAGGCGAGATTCTGCTCAACTTCGGTTACCACGAGGCCGGTCCGGTCAAAGCGCTGATCGACGCGTGGCGCGAGCAGCTGAGAGCCTCACAGGCGGTTATCGCCAACGTAGCTCCGGCCGCACATCTCGCGGCGCGCACGCTCGGCATTCCGAGCTTCGAAGTCTCGCAGGGCTTTCACGTTCCCCCGCCAGCGATGCCCGCCGCGCCGCTGCGCGACTGGGAGCCGGCCCCGCGCGCGCGGCTCGAAGCCGCGGACCGCCGTGTGTTGAATTCAATCAATCAAGCGCTTGCGGCGTTCCGTGGAAATCCTCTTACGACGATCGGCGATTTATTCGCCGGTCGCTCGATGCTTCTTACGTACCCCGAGCTCGACGTCTATCCCGAGCGCGGGCCTTCTGACTATTACGGGATTACTAAGTCAGCTGAAGGAAAATTGGTGCCGGACTGGCCCGTCGGGGACGGGCCGCGCGTGTTTGTCTATCTGTACCATTACTACAAGGGGCTGGCGTCGCTGGCCGACGCGCTCGCACGCCAACGGTGTTCTACGCTCGCCCTTTGCCGCGGCGTGGATTCCGATATTAAGGGCCGCCATCACGGCGGTTCAGTTTATTTCGCCGAAGAGCCGATGTCCGTATCTCGAGTGTTACCGCAGGCGGACATAGTGATTTGCCATGCAAGTCACCAGATGACCGCGCAGGCGCTTCTTGCGGGGAAGCCCCTACTGCTGCTACCTACACAACTCGAGCAATTCCTCATTACGCGGCGCGTCGTGCGCTACGGCGCCGGGCTCGGCATCGCAACCCCGATTACACGTCGGCCCTCACGGCGCTCGCCGAAGGGTCGGAATACGCCTCGAAAGCACGAGAATTCTCCGATCGCTATGCTCGCCACGAGCGAGGCGCGGCGCTCGCCACGATGATCGCGCGCATTGAGGCGGCGTTGGGCTGATCCCGGTCTTCACGGTACCATTGCGAACACCGCGCCTCGGAGGATCGATTCGTGATGAAGCTGCCTGAAAGCAAGGAGCCCGTGCTGCGGATGGTGCCGATGCCGGCCGACGCCAACCAGCACGGCGACATCTTCGGCGGCTGGATCATGGCGCAGGTCGACGTCGCCGGAGGCGTGCTCGCAGCGCGCCACGCGCGCGGCCGCGTCGCCACCGTCGCGGTCAACTCTTTCCAGTTCAAGCAGGCGGTGTTCATCGGCGACCTGCTCTCCTTCTACGGCGAGATCGTGCGCGTGGGCACCACCTCGATCACCGTCAACGTCGAGGTGTACGCGCAGCGCAATCCTTCCGACGTGGAGACCGTCAAGGTGACCGAGGCGACGCTCACCTACGTCGCCACCGGACCGGACCGCAGGCCGCGCCCCGTCCCGCCGCTTCCCGACAGGAAGCGATGACGGAGCCGTCGCGCGTGAGGCTGGGTTCAGCGCTCTTGCGCCGCGATGTGCTTCGAGAGCTCGAGCTTCGCGATCGCGTTGCGGTGCACTTCGTCGGGCCCGTCGGCGAAGCGCAGGGTGCGCGAATGCGCGTACATGTAGGCGAGCGGGAAATCCTCCGACATGCCGCCGCCGCCGTGCGCCTGGATCGCCCAGTCGAGCACCTTGCACGCGACGTTGGGCGCGAGCACCTTGATCATCGCGATCTCGGCCCGCGCGGCCTTGTTCCCGACGGTGTCCATCATGTGCGCGGCCTTGAGCACCAAGAGGCGCGCCGATTCGATCATGATGCGGGCCTCGGCGATGCGCTCCTGCGTCACGGTGCGCTCGGCGACGGGCTTGCCGAACGTCACCCGCTCGAGGCTCCGCTTGCACATATGCTCGAGCGCGCGCTCGGCGACTCCGACCAGGCGCATGCAGTGGTGGATGCGTCCGGGTCCGAGCCGCCCTTGAGCGATCTCGAAACCGCGGCCTTCCCCTAGCAGAACATTGGAGGCCGGCACCCTCACGTTCTCGAGCTGGATGTCCATGTGGCCGTGCGGCGCGTCGTCGTAGCCGAAGAGGCTCAAGGGGCGCAGGATCTTCACGCCGGGCGCCTCGCGCGGCACGAGGATCATCGACTGCCGCGCGTATTTGGCCGCGCCGGGATCGGTCTTGCCCATCACGATGAAGAGCTTGCAGCGCGGATCGCCCGCTCCCGACGACCACCATTTGCGCCCGTTGACGACGTAGTCGTTTCCTTTCCGCTCGATGCGGCATTGAATGTTGGCCGCATCGGAGGAGGCCACGTCCGGCTCGGTCATGAGGAATGCCGAGCGGATCTCTCCGCGAAGCAGCGGATCGAGCCACTGCCTCTTCTGCTCTTCGGAGCCGTAGCGCTCCAGCGTCTCCATGTTTCCGGTATCCGGCGCGGAGCAGTTGAACACCTCCGGCCCAGTGCACCCGCCCCATGATTTCGCACAGAGGCGCATATTCGAGGTTGGAGAGTCCTTCGGGGGCGCGAGGCGAGCGCGGCAGGAAAAGATTCCAGAGTCCTTCGGCGCGCGCCTTCGGCTTCAGCTCCTCGATGAGCTTCGTGGGCACCCAGGGATTGCCCTTCGCGCGGCTCGCTTCGACCTCGTCGCGGAAACGGCGCTCGTTCGGATAGACGTGCTCGTCCATGAAGCGGGAGAGCTTCGATTGGAGCGTCTTTACTTTGTCCGAGTAAGCAAAATCCATGCGGTGGAGGAAATCCCGTACGCCAATGCGCGTGCAGTATGCCGCAATGTACGGCGATTCGCTTCGTCGCGCGATTCAATAAGGTGCGCGGTAGGCAGCCTCAAGGGCGCCGATGCCCGTGTGCCAGCTGCCATGCGCGTCGCGCGCATGGATGCGCGCAAGCAGGTCGGCGCGCCTGATCGCGATGCCCGCCAGCATGCCCTCGTCGAAGTCCGGCGCCGAGCAATCGACGAACACCAACCGGCCGCGGTGCTCGAGCCGCTTCAGCGCGTCGACCTCGCGGGCGCAGGCCGGGGATGAAGCGTTGTAGAACACGGTAAGCGGATACCAGATCGGCCCCACGGCCGCAGCCCTCACCGCCGCACGAATCCCTGCACTTTCGCACCGAGTCTCACCAGCTTCGAGAGCGTCGATACTTCGAGGTTCAGCATCTCGTCGGTCCAGCGCGAGAGCGCCTCCATCAGCGCGAGCGTCTCGCGCAGGCGCCTCTGCACCGCGGCGTCCTGGCGCACGAAATCCGGGTCGGCGACGCAGTCGCGCAGCACCGCGATCGTCGGGTCGAACTCGCGCGCCTTGCGCTCGCGCACGATGACACGCAAGAGCTCCCAAGGGTCCTTGGCCGTCTCGTAGTGGTCGCGGCGGTCGCCCATGAGGTGCACGACGCGCACCAGGTTCCAGTTCTGCAGCTCGCGAATGCTGTTGCTGACGTTCGAGCGTGCCACCTGCAGCAGACCGGCAATCTCCTCGGCGTGCATCGGCCGGCCGAGCAGGAAAAGCAGCGCGTGGATCTGCGACACGGTGCGGTTCACGCCCCAGCGCCAGCCCATCTCGCCCCAGTGCAGCACGAAGCGCCGACCGACCGCGCTGATCGCATCGGCCAAGGGGTCCGCGTGCAGTTTTGCCGCCTGTGCCATAGAAATCCTTGACAACAGGCTACTCCTGTCATACATTTCTGTCAAGACAGAAGTAACAGAACTAGACAGCCATGAGCCCCAAGATGAGCGTCCTAGTCCTCGGCGGCGCAGGCTTCATCGGGCGGCACGCCGCTGCCGCTCTCGCGAAGCGCGCTCATACGGTCGTCATCGGCACCCGCCATCCCTCCCGCGCCCCGCGCCGGCTGCCCGCCGCCCTCCACGGCTGCGAGCGGCGCGAGGTCCACCTCGAACGGCTCGGCTCGCCCGAGGCCTGGAAGCCCTTGCTGCGCGGGGTCGACACCGTGGTCAACGCGGTCGGCATCCTGCGCGCGCGCGGGGCGGAAACCTACGAGCGCGTGCACCATCTCGCGCCCGCCGCACTCGCAGCGGCCTGCGCGCGTGCGGCGATTCGCCTGGTCCACGTGTCCGCCCTCGGGCTGCACGCTGACGCGCGCAGCGGTTTTCTCACTTCCAAGCTAGCGGGCGAGCGAGCGATCGCCGCCTGCGGCTCCAGATACAGCATCGTGCGGCCGTCCCTCCTCGACGGCGAAGGGGGCTACGGCGCACTGTGGTTCCGTCGCGTGGCGCGCTGGCCGGTGCACTTCCTGCCTGCCGATGCACGCGGCCGGATCGACGCCCTAGACGTTGGAGAGCTCGGCGAGGCGATCGCTGCGTTGTGCGAGAAGCGCGATGCGTGCTACTGGCACGAGAAGTCGAACTCGGCGGCGGCGTACCGCGGAGCATCGGCGACTACCTGGCAGCTTTGCGGCCCGCCGGGCGGCGGCCCGCTCTGCGAATTCTGGTTCCCGCCTGGCTCACGCGCCTCGCCAGCCACGTGTTCGACCTGGTTCATTTCTCGCCGCTTTCGTTCGGCCATATTGAACTCATGCGGCGGGACAATGTGCCGCATCCGAACCGGTTGTCGGAGCTGCTCGGGCACGCGCCTGCCCGCATCGGATATACAACGCGTTCGCTGCTCTGCTGTACGCCTGGAACCGCGCAAATCATCGCTGGTGAACTCGCCGAACCGCCGGCGGTCCGGCTCCGGCAGATATAGCGCTATTTTTTCGCCATCGATCTTTCCGCGTATACCCATCCCAGCTCGGCGAGCGGGCGGGCGCGCTGGCCCGCCTCTAGCGCCTGTGCGCTCGCCGCCGTTCCTTCTAGCGCTCGTTTCATCACGCCCTGCAGGATCGCGGCGATGCGAAAGAGATTGTAGGCGAGATAGAAATCCCAATGCTCCATCTCCCCCCGGCCGGTACGCTCGCAGTATGACGCAATGTATTGCGATTCGCGCGGAATGCCGAGGGCGGCCAGGTCGAGCCCGGCGATACCGCGAAACTGCCCCGGCGGAATGTGCCAGCTCATGCAGTGATAGGAGAAATCCGCGAGCGGGTGGCCGAGCGTCGAAAGCTCCCAGTCGAGGATCGCGAGAATTCTGGGTTCGCGCGGATGGAAAATCAGGTTGTCCATGCGGTAGTCGCCGTGCACCACCGTCGTTTCGTCCCCCACCGGAATGTTTTCCGGCAGCCACTCGATCAGGGCGTCCATGGGCTCGATTCGCTCGGTCTCCGAAGCGCGGTACTGCCTGCTCCAGCGCCCGATCTGCCGTGCGAAATAGTTGCCCGGTTTTCCGTAGTCCGACAGCCCGGCGGCCGCGTAATCGACCCGGTGCAGCGCCGCGATCACGCGGTTCATCTCGTCGTAGATCGCCGCACGCTCGCGCGGCGTCACGTCCGGAAGCGACTGGTCCCAAAGGACGCGGCCCTCGACGTACTCCATGACGTAGAAAGCGCGCCCGATGACGCCCTCGTCCTCGCACAGGCAATGAGTGCGGGGCACGGGAATTCCCGCTCGCCCGAGCGCCGTGATCACGCGGAACTCGCGCTCCACGGCATGCGCGGAAGGGAGGAGCTTCGCCGCCGGCCCGGGCTTGGTCCGGAGCACGTAGTGTTTTCCCGCGGCGTCGATCAAATACGTGGGGTTCGACTGGCCGCCCTTGAACTGCCGTACGGAGAGCGGCCCGGAAAAGCCGTGCTTGCGGAGATAGCCCTCCAGCGCTCCCAAGTCGAAGCTCTGGTGCTCCTGGATCGGCATCGTGCCGGTGAATTGCCCGTTCAAGGCCGTGACGCCGCTGTCATCCGAGCACCATGAGCGGGTGCTCACTTCCAGATAGGCGGTCTCGCCCCATGTCTGAATAAGCAATGTTAATCATAAGGTTATTGCAACATTGTCCAACTGTAGAATGCTCGAATCAGGTATGGCGCGCTTCCTGCTTTGAGAGGGTAAGGATACGAACCGCTTACCGGATATAGGACACAGACCATGGAAATCGTAATCGTCGTGCTTCAGATCCTGTGCGTTGCAGGCCTCGCGCTGGGTACCGCGCTGTCCCTGTACCAGCTGATGCAAGGTAGCAACGAGCGCTTCACCCACGCCGTCGCCAACGATTTCGAAACCGGCTATCGCCGCCTGGTGCGCAACCGCCGCCGGTAAGAACCGATCTCCTCCGTAGCACCTTTCGGCGTACCCGCGTCTTGCGGCTACGCCGATTTTTTTGGAGAGCGCTCCTGCTGATTCAGTAGATCGGCTTTTCCCTGAAGTACTGGAAGCGGTCGATCGAGCGCACCCTCAACTCGCGCACGTCCGCGCCCTGCAGGATCCTGAGCGGAACTTCGACCCCGGCAGCGCCCAGGCCCCATACCCTGCGGTAGAGCTCCTCGTGGCTCTTGACCGCGTCGGCGCCGACGCCTACGACGATATCTCCGTTCCTCACCCCGGCCCTGTCCGCAGGGCCCTCCGGCGAAACCCGTGTCACGAGAAGGTGTCCGTGCAGCTCCTCGGTCGCGAGACCCAGCCACGGACGGGCAGGCCCGCTCCTGCGTCCTTTTTCGATGAGGTCTGCGAGGATGGGTTTCAGCAGGTCGATCGGCACGAACATGTTTCCCGGGATCTCCGATCCGCGCTCCTGCGTTTCGCGCACATAAAGCGATCCGATGCCGACCAGTTTCCCCTCGCGGCTCACCAGCGCCGCGCCTGCCCACTGCAAGGTCGGCGGTGCCGTGAAGATCGCGGTCTCGAGCAGATATTCCCAGCTGGCCGCGAACTTGCGTCTGGAGACGACGTACGCAAGACTCGCCGCGTCGCGTCCGCCCGCCGGCAGGACCATGACCGGCTCGCGCATGGCGAGATCGGCCGCCTGCCCCATGGGCATGGGCTTCACTCCCAGCGGCGCGCCCGAGCGCAGCAATCCGAAGCCGCTCGCGTGGTCGTAACCGATCAAGGTGGCGGGAACGGTCCTCTCGTCCTGCGTGGTGATCTCGATCGAATCGGCCTCGATCACGATATAGCCGATCGTGACGATGTGCCCGCGCTCGTCGATTACGACGCCGGTTCCCTCGCGGCTCGGACCCAGGGTCGTGTTGCTGCGGGCGTTGGGAATGGCCTTCATCCTGATCCGCACCACGGCGCCAAGCATCTCCCCCGCTTCTCTTTCGAGCTCCGCCTGGGTCTGTTGGGATTTCTGGGCGTGAGGTCTTTCCTTCGGCTCCTGGGCGACGGCGCCGCCCCACCCCAGCAGCAAGGCCGCGGACACCGCCAGAATTCGATGTTCGATCATCGTCGCTCCCTCTGTTGCCCGGAATTGTCTTACTAAACGGCGCCGATTTCTACTGTCCAGCCGAGCGGCGTCCCGCCCGCCCGGTTATCATTTCTCCATGGGCGCCTCGCGCAGCATGAGCCTGTTCCTCAACCTCGGGCATACGCTCGATCACCTCCTCATGCTCATTTTCCCCACCGTGGTGCTCGCGATGGGTGCGGAGCTCGGCCGCGGCTACGCGGATCTACTGCCGCTCTCGCTCGGCGGCTTCATCGCCTTTGGCGCTTTTTCGATACCCGCAGGCTGGCTCGCCGACCGCTGGAGCCGGCGAGGCATGATGGTGGTGTTCTTCTTCGGCATCGGCACCGCGAGCATCCTCACGGGCTTCGCCACCGGACCGGTGCACGTCGCCCTGGGCCTCACGCTGGTCGGCGTGTTCGCCGCGATCTACCACCCGGTCGGCATCGCGATGCT
>VBCT01000157.1 GCA_005882235.1 Betaproteobacteria bacterium | reverse complement strand
CAGCGCTCGTCCGAAATGCAGGCCCACGCCCCAGGCGCAGGCGGTGAACTGCTCGAGCGAAAGGCCTTCGAATGGCAGGCCGCGCAGCACCACGAAGCCCCTGCCCGAGCGCACCTCGGCGTAGCCGCGATCGAGCTTCTTGCGCAGCCCGTCGAAGCGAAAATCGGTCTTCGTCAGCGCGTGGACGGGCGAGAGACGGCCGCTCCGCTCGAGGGCCTCGACCGCCGCGAGCATCTCACCGCGGTCGCCGGTCGTCAGCTCGGCCATGTAGTCGGCGGGGTTCTCGAAGCTCGAAGCCTTCCAGGCAAACGAAGAGGACGCGTGCTCGTAACTCATGAAAGCCATTGTAGCGCGGCCGGCGCGCCGCAAGGCCACGCTCAGGATGTAGAATCCCTGACCCGTGAGCGCGACTCCTCCGGAAGTCCTCATCATCGGCGGCGGCATCGGCGGCGTGGCGACGGCGCTTGCGCTCGCGCGCCGCGGGATGCGCTCGCGCGTGCTCGAGAAGGCGCCCGAGTTCGGCGAGATCGGTTACGGCATCCAGCAGGGCCCGAACGCCTACCGCATGCTCGACTGGCTGGGCGTCATGCAGGACCTGGAGCCCCAGGCCGTGTTCACCAAGAATCTGATCCTTATCGACGCCCTGTCCGGCAGGGAACTGACGCGCATTTCATGCGGCGAGCCGTTCCGCAATCATTTCCGGGCTCCTTACACCGTTGTCCATCGCCGCGACCTCCATGGCGCGCTGCTGGAGGCTTGCCGCAAGCGCGAGGAGATCGCGCTGCAGACCTCCAAGGAGCTCGCCGGCTTCACCGACCGCAGCAAGAGCGTGGTCGCGAATTTCTCGGACGGCTCGGAATACGAAGGGCGGGCGATCATAGGCGCGGACGGGCTGCGCTCGCGCGTGCGCGAGATCCTCATCGGCGACGGGCCGCCGCGGCCCGTTGGGCACGTCAGCTACCGCGGCGTCGTCCCGGTCGACCAAGTGAAGGACCAGTCGCACTTCGACGACATGGTGATCTGGATCGGGCCGAACCTTCACCTGGTGCAATACCGGCTGCGCGGCGGCACCGTCATGAATAACGTGGCCACGGTCGTGAGCGGGAAGTTCGCGCGCGGCGAGCGGCACGACTACGGGGGCCCGGAGGAGCTGGCCGAAGTCTTCTCGCGCACCACGCCGCACGTGCAGGAGATGCTGGGCTACGTGGGCAAGGACAAGAACTGGGTATTGCACGACCGCGATCCGCGGCCCGGCTGGACGCGCGGCAAAGTCGCGCTGCTAGGCGATGCTGCGCATCCCACCCTGCAATACCTTGCCCAGGGTGCCTGCATGGCGATCGAGGACGCGGTGGTGCTCTCGGGCAAGCTCGAAGAGGCGGGGAGCGACGTCGATGCCGCGCTCCGCGCCTACGAGCAGGAACGGTATCTGCGCACCGCGCGCGTCACGATCACTTCGCGGATCTTCGGCGACATCATCCACGCGAGCGGCGGCGCGCGCGATCTGCGCAATCATCTGCTGGCGCAGAGGACGCCTGAAACTTTCTGGGAGGTGGAGTGGCTTTACCGGGGGATCGAAGTTTGATCGCGGCACTCCTCCGTTCCGGCTACTCCTTCTTCTTGTCCTTGTTCCGCCACACCATCCAGGCGAAACCGGCGCAGAAGCCCACGAACAGCACCAGGAAAATGGCCGTGGCGAGCGTGTTGGGCTCGACCGCCGGCTCCGGGGCCTGGGCGCGCGCGGACGCAAGGAGGAAAGAGGCGATCGATCCGGCAAGGAGTCTTTTCATGGCGGGGTTCCTCAAAGGCCGTTCGGCGAGCGGCCACGGATAATCTGCACGAAGCGCCTTGCAGGAAACTGACGCCCGTCTTTCAATTCGCTGTCAATGGATGAGGAGAGGCCGTGTCTGAGGACGCATTCCCGGAAAGTCCGCTCGAATTCGGCATTTTCGACTGGATCGAGTGGTCGGATGCGCCGCCGGGCGAGATCTTCGAGCACAAGCTGCAAATCGCCGAAGCCGCGGACAAGGCGGGGTTCTACGCCTGGCACATCGCCGAGCACCAGGGGACGCCACTCTCTATCGACGGCTCGCCCGCGCTCGTGCTCTCCGCGGCGATCCAGCGAACGAAGAGGCTGCGGCTGGGCGCGCTCACGTTCTGCCTGCCCTGGTACAACCCGTTTCGCTTCTACAACGAGATCTGCATGCTCGATCACATGAGCGGCGGGCGCCTGGAGCTCGGCGTGGGGCGCGGTGTTTCGCCGATCGAGTCCTCTTATTTTTTCATGAGGAACGTCGATGAGTCGCGCGAGCGCTACCGCGAGACGCTCGAGGTTTTTTTCGCCGCCTGCGGGAGCCCGATCCTCGATCACGAGGGGAAATACTTCTCCTACCGGGGCCTCGAGCTCTACCTCCACCCGCGCCAGCGGCCCTATCCCCCTTTGTGGTTCCCGAGCAGCGACAAGAACTCGATCGAGTTCACGGCCCGTCACGGCTACCATACCGTGCTCAACACGAGCGCCGCGGAGGCCGGCAAGCTCTACGCGCAATACCGGGAGGTCTGGGCGCGGCACAGGAACGATCCCGGGCGCCACAACGCGCACGTGCGCGCGCCGAAGCTCGGAAAATCCCAGCACGTGTTCGTCGCCGGCAGCGACGCGGAGGCGCAAAGAGCGGGCGGAGCCGCGTACAAGGTCTGGAGCGATCACCTGACCCATCTCACGCGCAAGCACGGCAGGCCCGACCTTCTGAACGTCAACCCCGCGTCGGCGGCTGCGATCACGCGCCTGGTGGCCGGCGCGCCGGGGACGGTCGCTCGGGAGCTCGCCCAAGTGGTGCGCGAATCGGGAATCAATTATCTGCTGCTCGTCTTCTCCTTCGGGGACTTGCGGCCGGAGCAGGCGATGCGCTCGATGGACCTGTTCGTCGGGGAGGTGATGCCGGCTCTGCGGGCGGGCGCGGCCTGAAGCGACGGGCTGTATTTTTCCCCCCGGTCAAATATACTAGTCCACCCCGGGCGCAAGGAGCGAATTGCCATGGCGAAGGCGCTGAAGAAAGTGCGAGTTTCGATGATGAACGCGATCCACGACCTGCCGCTGCTCGTGGCCCGCGACGAGGGCTTTTTCCGGGACGAAGGACTCGACGTCGATGTCCTGAAGACGCCGGGATCGGGGCAACGCGACTCCGACCATCAGGCGCTGCGGGAGAACATATTCGAGCGCACCATGGAGGCGCTCTACGACCAGGGCCAGTGCGACCAGTTTCGCATGTGCGAATGGGGCGTCATGAAGCGCGCGGTCGAGGCCGGCAAGACGGGGCATCGTCCCGCGAAGATCGTGGCGCTGGGCTCGGCGATGTCCACTTTCGCGATCGTCAGCGACGCCAAGGCGCGGATCTACGAGCCCGAGCAGCTCAAGGGGAAGCCGATCGCGGTGAGCCCCTTCAACGGCTCGCACTTCACCACCTTGAAGATGCTCGAGGGGTTCCTGAAGCGCGAGCAGATCAAGTGGGCGTTCGCCGGCACCATGAAGGAGCGCCTGGACGCGCTCGCCAGGGGCGAAGTCGCCGCGGCAAGCTTGATGGAGCCCTGGATCAGCGTCGCCGAGAAACGCGGCATGCGCGTGCTGATGGAGTCGCACTCCACGCGCAGCGAAGCGGCGGGGGATGAGCTTGACGGCGCAACGCTCGCCGCGATGTTCAGGGCGGAGACGCGCGCCGCCGAAGCGATCGACAAGGACCCCCGCAAGCATGCGCGCTACCTCATCGAGGAAGCGGGAGGGCTGCTCGACGCCGAAGACCTCAAGATCTCGCGCATCCTCAACGCACCGCCCGAGCCCTACACCCGCGAGCGCTTCGACCACACCTACCAGTGGACCCTGGGCTGGGGCCTGGTGCAGTCGGGGGCGACCTTCGAGAACACGGTCGACAACCGCGCCTGGCAATAGATTCGAACAATACACAGAGGAGGGAGACGATGAAATCAAGAAATTGGGGCGCGCTCGCCGCGGCGTCGGGGCTCGCGCTCGCGGCGGCGGGAGCGTTCGCCCAAACCGTCAAGATCGGCTTCATCACCAGCTACTCGGGGCTGAACGGCAACCTCGGGCCCTACATGGAGCGCGGCGCGCGCCTGTATCTGAAGGAGCACCAGAAGGAGCTGCCGCCCGGGGTGAACATCGAGTTCCTCATCCGCGACGACACCGGCCCGAACCCCGACAAGGCCAAGCAGCTCGCGCAGGAGCTGATCGTGCGCGACAAGGTGAACCTGCTCGCGGGGGTGATCTTCACGCCCAACGCGATGGCGATCGCGCCGCTCGCGACCGAGGCCAAGGTCCCCTTCGTCATCATGAACGCCGGCACCGCGGTGATCACGACGCGCTCGCCCTACATCGCGCGCCTTTCGTTCACCCTGTGGCAGTCCTGCTATCCGCTCGGCCAGTGGGCGGCGAAAAAATTCAAGAGGGTCTACACTCTGGTGAGCGACTTCGGCCCCGGGCACGATTGCGAGGACGCCATCGTCAGGGCGACCAAGGAATCCGGCGGCGAAGTCGCCGGCACCGTGCGCGTGCCGCTGTCCAACCCCGATTTCGTTCCCTACATGCAGCGCGTGAAGGACGCGAAGCCCGATGCGCTCGCGGTGTTCATCCCGGCGGGCAAGACCGCGACCGCGGTACTGAAAGCCTTCGGCGACCTGGGGCTCTCCAAGGCGGGCATCAAGCTGATCGGCCCGGGCGACGTCACCACCGACGAGGAGCTCGAGAACATGGGCGAGGCGGCACTCGGCGTGCTGACCGTGCACCATTACTCGGCCGCGGCGACGCGCCCGGCGAACCAGGTCTTCGTCGCCGCATGGAAGCGCGACTACGGCGCGAACGAGACGCCGAACTTCGTCGCGGTGGGCGGCTGGGACGGCATGGCCGCGATCATGCACGCGGTCAAGGAGCAGAAAGGCAAGCTCGACCCGGAACGCACCATGGAGCTCCTGAAGAACTTCAAGGACCCGAACAGCCCGCGAGGACCGATCTCGGTCGATCCGGCTACCCGCGACATCGTGCAGAACGAGTATCTGCGCGAAGTGCGCAGGGTCGGCGGCAAGCTCGCCAACGTCGAGATCGAAACCGTGGGCACCGCGGTGAAGGATCCGTGGAAGGAGTTGAACAAAAAGTAATGCCGGACGCTGCGCGCCGGATTACTTCGGCGCGATGGAGCTGACGCAAGCGCAGCTCATCGCGTCGCGGGCTGACGTAGGAATCGAGCGCGATGCACTTCGGTGCATCGCGCTTTTTTCTTGTACCGCAATGGTGCGCGCACTCGCGCTGCCGTGCACGGGCTCATAGAGCCAACGCACTGTTTCAGATTGGCAATCCTGTCTCGGTTCGCGATTGGCATGACACTTGCTGCACTGCGATATATGAAGACGAAACTCAATTGGGTATTCGCGTTTGCCTTCGGGCTTCTTGCGTCGCTTGCTCTGCCAACAGGCGCCGCCGAGGCGATCGCGAGCGCGGCGGCGTGGGTCGGAGATCTGCATATCGCGGAATTCGCCGTCGCCGCCAACGCGCTGACGATCGTGCCGTAGAACGCGCGCCGGGCGCCTGACTCGAGCCCGCGCGCGCGTTTTTGGATGGCTACATCCTGAGCAAGCGCTTGGTGTTGCCCGAGAGGATTTTCGTCCGGTCCTCGAGAGAGAGGGGTAGGTCCGCCATCCATTTCGTCCCGGGCGGATTCGGAACGAAAGGGTAGTCCACCGAGAAGAGGATCCGGTCCACGCCCATCTCCATGATCGAGCACATCAGCGCGGGCGTGGAGAAGTTGCCGCTCGTGGTGATCCAAAAGTGCTCGCAGAAGGTATCGCGGAAGTTGCTGGGCTTGTCGGCTCCACGCGAGAGCGCCATGTTGATGCGCCACGCGGAGAAGGGGAGAGACTCGCCCAGATGCCCGAGGATGATCTTCAGGCGCGGATATTTCTCGAATGCGCCCGATAGGATCATGCGGATGCCGTGCGTCGCGGTCTCCACGGTGTAGCCCCAGGCCGCGGTGAGGAGCTGGGGAAACCTGTCCAGATAGTCCTTGTAATAGGCATCGGCGACCGCCTGCACGGGCGAGGACGGATGGATATAGAGCGGCACGTCCAGCGCCTGAGCGCGCTCGAAGATCGGCCAGAAGCGCTTGTCGTCGAAGAAAACGCCGTTCGTGGGCCCGTGCACCATCGCGCCCTTGAAGCCCAGCCTGGTGACGGCGCGCTCGAGCTCGTCCGCCGCCGCTTTCGGGTCGGCAGTGGGCAGCGCGGCGAATCCCGCGAAACGGTCCGGGTGCGCGCGCACCGCCTCGTGCAGGCGGTCGTTCGCGAG
>VBCT01000156.1 GCA_005882235.1 Betaproteobacteria bacterium | reverse complement strand
CGATCAGCTCTATGCCGAGGTTGACTCTGGGCACCGGGCTGAAGATCGAATTGACGTGCGCCGAGCGGGCCGACTTGTTGAAGCCGTTGAACGTCCCGCCGCCGGGAGTATCGGTGCCGGAAGCCGAAAGTATCAAGGATGAACGGAGGGTGGGCGACCAGAAGTGCCGATAGGCGACGTAGGCACTCTTGGCCTGGGCAAGCCGGACCTTTCCCGTCGCGTCGACGTATCCGTCCGGGAAGAAGCCGGACAGCTGGTAGCGTCCGATCGCATTGCCCACATTGAAGTCGGCGCGCAGGTCATCGTTGCCGATCGGGACGACCTCGGTGAGAGAGATCCCTTCACCCCATTTCGCGTCGGTTGCCGTCGCGGAATCGATGCGGATATTGCGTGCCATGAGGGCGGCATTGAAAGTCCCGAGCTCGTTCTTCCACTTCAGGCGGCCGATGACATCGGGATAGTGATCGCGATCGGAGCGGAATGCGGTCGCCGATCCCGCCGTGAGCGGGGCTCCCGAAACGGCAAAGAGAGACTCGGGATTCTCGAGCGAGACAGACCATTCTCCCGTTGCGGAGGGTTGCGTCCAACGCGCCTGGGCCTGGCGCACGAAGATCTCCCCGACCGGCCCGCCGAACTCCACCGTTTCCGCGTAGGCGTTCTCGTCGAAGAGATTGGTCCAGTACTGGCCCGCGAGGAAATTCCCCAGCGCGCCGTAGGCATGGCGAATGCGCAATCCGTTAGAGTTGGTCACGGACTCGTTGCCGTCCGCGCCAAAGAAGTCAGCCTCGATGAACGTGGTCATGTTTCCGTAGCTGGTGGGTGTGCTCGTCGTGAGGTTGAGCCGCGTCTGCCGGGCGTGAAGGCTCAGTTCACCCGTCTTGTTGCTCGCCGGCGTTCCGGTGGGTCCCACGGGAATCGCGGTGTCGACCGTTTGCTGGTTCGCCACGGCGTCGAGGCCTTGTGTAATGTCGCTGTACACCGCGTCGAACTTGACCAAGCTTGATCGAGGTGCTCGAGTCTGGAAGCCTGAACGAGCCCGGGATGGAGCCAGCGGTGAGCGCACTATCCGGCGCAGTTTTTCGCTGCGCATTTTCGAGCTCGTTCACCTTGCGTTGCAGCGCCTCGGTTTGTTCCCCGAGGTCCGACAGCGCGTCGGCGCGCCCGACGGCGCTTACGCCCGTGAGCGACACCGCGAGCGCCAGCGCGCTCCACGTACGATGCTTCAAGACCAGCGGCTTCCTGGATGTGGCCATTTTCGGAACTCCTTCTTTTGTGGAAAATGCCCAGGCAAGACCGCGTGCTCGATCCGTTTATTCCCGAACAGCTCCCGTCTTTGGGGACAAATCCATACCTCGGGAATAAATCACCCAGGACATCGGTAATGCGGGGAGGACCGAACGCGATTCCTTCTCAACTATCGAAATGGAGATTCACATGAATCGACTCATCCCGACCCTTGCCTTGCTGACGCTCTCCGCAGCCAGCTTGACCACCACCGCCAAAGTGACCGAGGCGGATATGCTCGGCAACGCCGCGCAACCGTCGGCCGCGCAGCGCACCATCGTCATCGACAACAAAACGAAGTGGATCACCGTGGAGCATGACGAGGTCGTCAGGTTCCTGTCGAACGGCCAGGAATTCGCCTGGACCTTCAAAGGCATGTCTTCCTCGTTCGAGTTGAGCAAGATCGCACCCGCCGGCGCTCTCGACCGGGCCTTGAAAGTCTACGTCTGGCCCAACGCACGGGATCTCGCGGACAAGGGATAGCTGACCGCGGAGAAAATCCTGGAAGCGTTTCTCGTTTCGGCCGGAATAGTCGCCCTCGCGGAAATCGGCGACAAGACGCAGCTCCTCGCGCTCGTCCTCGCGGCGCGCTACCGGCGTCCGGTGCCGGTGATTCTGGGAATTCTGGTGGCGACGCTCGCCAACCACGCTCTCGCCGCCTGGCTTGGCGCGGGCGTCGCGGCGGCGCTCGGCCCAGCGGCGCTGCGCTGGATTCTGGGCTTCTCGTTCCTCGCCATGGCTGCGTGGACACTGGTGCCCGACAAGCCGGAAAAGGAAAGATTGCAAAGTGCGCGCCTCGGTGCGTTCGCCGCAACGCTCTTCGCCTTCTTCCTTCTGGAGATGGGCGACAAGACGCAGATCGCCACCGTCGCGCTGGCTGCGCGCTATACCTCGATTGCCGCGGTCGTCGCCGGGACGACCTTCGGCATGATGCTCGCCGACGTCCCGGCGGTGTACTTCGGCGAGCGCGTTCTCCGGCGGGTGCCGGCGAAGACGATGCACCGGGTCGCCGCGGCGAGCTTTGCGCTGCTCGGCGCGCTTGCTCTCATCGACGCCGGTTGAGCCGCGAGGCCAGCCCGTAGTATCCTATCTGCACTCGCACCGCCCGCGCGGCGGACCCTCACAATCGCAAGGGGAAATCATGACCAAGCCCGTTGTAAGGATTGCCCCCAACAACCCCGTGTTCGACCTGCCGGTCATCGTCGGCATCGAGGAAAGGCTGTTCGAGAAGGCGGGGCTGGACGTGAGTTTCTCGGCGACCTACGCCGACCGCGAGCGCGACAGCGCCGAGAAGCCGGTCCTCTCGCGCTTGAAGGAGCAGATGTTCGAGTGCGGCTCGGCCGACAGCTACAACGTGTGCGAGTGGGCGAGCATCGACCGCCTCGAGCGCGGCGAGCGCGGCGGCAGCATCGCGGCCCTGCGCGCCGCGGTCGCTGCGCAGGCGATCCTGACTTTCGACGAAAAGCTGCAGACCCCGCGCGACCTGTCCGACGTTCCCGTGGTGGTGCAGGAGCTCACCGGATCGCACTATACGACGCTGCAGATGCTGGAGAGCGCCGTAGGGCGCGAGCATGTCAAGATCCAGAACGGCAGCCTGCCGTACAAGCGCTGGGAGGGTCTAAGGAACCGCACGTATCGTGCGGTCGCGGTGATGGAGCCTTTTATCAGCCTGGGCTTGAAAGAGGGCGCGCACATCATCGCCGCCTCGTTCTACCGCGGCGGCGAAGTGGTCGCGGCCGAGCTGACGCCGGAGGAACGCAAGGCCTACTACGACGCGGAGAACCAGGCGGTGGATCTCATCAACGGCGACTTCTACAAGTACGAAAGGCGCCTTGCAGCCGCGCGAGCTGCTGCGCGCCTTCGTCCACTACAAGCACGTCGACTACTACGATCCGGCGCTGTTCAACCGCGCCTACGACTGGATGAAGGCCCGCGGAATGACCGAGGGCCAGAGCCAGCACGCGGCCCTGGTCGTCGGCTGATCGGTCCCTCGCTCAGAACTTCATCGCCCTCTGCACGCCCGGGCGCGCGGCCATCGCGTCGGCCCAGCGCGCGACGTTCGCAAATCCCTCGACCAGAGCGGGCTGCGCGGCCTTGACGCGCGCGACCACGCCGTAGAGCGCGAAGTCGGCGATGGTCACCTCGCCGCCGGCGGCGTAGCGCTGCTTGCCGAGCCTGTCGTCCCAGACCTTCATGTAGTTCTTCCACATCGACTTGAAAACGTCGATCGCCGGCCCGTGCTGCTCCTTGGTGCGAGACAGCGTGAAGATCGCGGTGACCATTGCGCTCATGTCGCTCGCCGCGCTCGCGAGCGCCTGCCAGAACGCGGGCCGCGCCGCGGGATCCTTGGGCAGGAACTTGCCCGATTTCTCGGCGCAGTACAACAGCACCGCGACCGACTGCGAAACCGTCACCGGCTTTCCGCCCGGGCCGTCGCTGTCGACGATCACCGGGATCTGCCCGTTCGGGTTCATGGCGATGAACGAGGGCGACTTCTGCTCGCCCTTCGAGAGGTCGAGGGGATGGAAGCTGTAGGCGAGGCCGCATTCTTCCAGTCCGATGCGTGCGCGCATGCCGTTCGAAGTGCCGGCGGCGTAGAGGTCGATCATGGTTTCTGGCTCCGTGGGGACGTTGAAAGCCGTAACTCTAAACCGAATAAGACTAAAATATGGGACTAGTCGGAGGGGATCCACAAGGGAGTCGTCCATGACAAGACGCCTTTTGTTCGTCGTAAGCGCCGGTCTCGTGTTTATCGCGCTTCTCGCGGGCAGTGGCCCCACCGCGGCCCAGACTTCCACCGCCCTGACCGGGCGGGTGAGCTCGGCGGAAGAAGGCGCGATGGAGGGCGTCGTCGTCAGCGCGAAGAAGGCCGGCTCGACGGTCACGGTCAGCGTGGTCAGCGACGATCGGGGCCGTTTCAGCTTTCCTTCGTCGAAGCTCGGGTCCGGCTCGTATTCGCTGAAGATCCGGGCAACGGGATACGAGCTCGACGGCCCGGGCTCGGTGGAGATCACCCTCGCCCTGCCCGTCGCGGTCGACCTGAAGCTGCGCAAGGTCCGGGACATGACGCCCCAGATGACGAACGCCGAATGGATCGCGAGCTTTCCCGGGATGCCCGACCAGAAGAAGTTTCTCTACGGCTGCGTGGGCTGCCACACCCTGGAGCGCGTCGCGAAATCGAAGCACGACGCGGCCGCTTTCCTGCAGGTCATGAAACGTATGGCGACCTACGCCAACAACAGCCACATCGAGCGGCCGCAGGTACGACTGGTCGCGCGCGACCCCATGCGCGATTTCGGCCCGGACTCCGACAAGCAGGCCGCGTATCTCGCCACCCTCAATCAAAGCTCGGGCGCCTGGTCGTATGACTTGAAGACCCTGCCCCGCGTCAAAGGCAAGGGCACGCGCGTCGTCATCACCGAATACGACCTTCCGCGCCGGCCCCTGATGCCGCACGACGTGATCGTCGATCGCGACGGCGTCGTCTGGTATTCGCAGTTCGATCAGCAATTCCTCGGTAAATTCGATCCGAAGACGCTGAAGCACGCCGAGTTCGCGATTCCCGTGCAGCGGCCCGACTACCCGAAGGGGACCCTCGACCTCGAGGTCGATCCCGAAGGCAACCTCTGGCTCTCGCACATGTTCCAGTCGGGAATCGTGAAATTCGACAAGAAGACCGAAAAGTTCCAGGCGTTTCCGCTGCCATACGGAGTCGTCAACGAGAATTCCCAGCAGTCGATGGTCGGCCCGCAGCGCTGGACAGTGGACCGCAAGGTGTGGCTGAACGACGCCGGCATTCCGGGCCTGCATCGCCTGGACATGGCGACCGGCAAGTTCGAGACATGGAAACCCTACCAGAACATGAAAGGACCGCATTCCGTCTACGGCATCTACGCCGATTCGAAGAACAACATCTTCTTCATGGATTTCGGCGGAGAGAACGTCGGCAAGATCGAAGCCGCGACCGGGAAGCTGACACTCTTCCCGACGCCGACGCCTCGATCCAGGCCACGCCGCGGCAGGATGGACGCTCAGGACCGCGTCTGGTTCGCCGAATGGCGAGCCGAAAAAATCGGGATGTTCGATACCAAGACGGAAACGTTCAGGGAATGGAATGTCCCCACGCCCCATGCCGCGCCTTACGACGTCGTCCTCGACAAGGCCGGCAAGGTGTGGACCGCGGGCATGAACACCGATCGCGTGCTGCGCATGGACCTCGACACGGGCCAGTTCACCGAGTATCCGCTCCCGAGCCAGACCAACATCCGTCGCGTGTTCGTGGACGATTCGACCACGCCGCCCACGTTCTGGGTGGGGAACAATCACCACGCGGCCATCGTGAAGGTCGAGCCGCTGGAGTAGGGCGCGTCCAACTCGTGCGGGAAAGATGCGGCACCGCGGCTCGCGCGGAAGGTCAGCCGCTTTGTTTCCTCCGGTCCAGCTCGTCGCGGTCTCTGAGCTTGATCGGATGTTCTCTCGGGCTCTTGACCTCCGCGTACGCGAGCAACGTCAGTTTGCGCACCACGCTCGTGGGGATGTCGGGGGAAGGCTGGTTTGCGGCTCTCGCGTTGCGCAGCTTGCGCAGCCAATCGATATCTTCGGCAGTCAGCCTGCGGTCCATGGCGGTCTCCCGTGCATTTTAAGGCGCAGGTGCCGCGACGCCTTCTGCGCCAATGAGCTGATGACCGCAACCTCCGTGCCAGAGCATCGAATCCGCGAACGATCAAACGGTTAGCGCATTGTTGGGGCCGGGAAGCTTTTTGATTCCGTCGCCGCGCAACGACGGCCCCGAGAGCGCGAGATGCTAGAACGCTGATCTGGCAGAACTTCGGCTGTCGCGTACCGGCGACAGCCTAGGGAATTGCGGATTTTCCCCAGCTGTCTCTCAATGTCACCGCGCGGTGGAGTCGACGCGGTCGGCCGTGAAATAGCCGTGGCGCTCGAACTGGAACTGCTCCTCGGGCCGGGCGCCCTTGAGCGCGGCCTCGAGCTGCGCGGTGACGAGCTTCTTCGAATCCGGATTCAGGTCCGGCACGAGCTCGCTGTCTCCCGCTCCCGGATGCGGGACTTTGAACAGCCGGTCGTACAGCCGCACTTCCGCTGCAAACGAGTCCTTCGCGCTCACCCAGTGGATGTTGCCCTTGACCTTGACCTTCTCCGCGCCTGGCGTGCCTGATCGGGTGTCGGGGTCGTAGGTGCAGCGCACGGTGTCGGTCGTCTTGTCGTACCCGATGCACTCGACGATGTAGCCGTAGCGCAGCCGCACCCTGTTTCCAGGGAAGAGACGGAAGTAGCCCTTCGGCGGGCTCTCGGAGAAATCCTCGCGCTCGATCCACAGCTCGCGCGAGAGCCGCAGCTTGCGCCTGCCCCATTCCGGCTTGTGCGGGTGGTTGGGAGCTTCGCACTCCTCTTCCTTTCCTTCCGGGTAGTTCTCGATGACGAGCTTGAGCGGGTCGAGCACCGCGACGCGGCGCGGCGCGGCCTCGTTCAGGTGCTCGCGCATGCAGTCCTCGAGAATCGAGAACTCGATCCACGAGTCGGCCTTCGCCACGCCGATGCGCTCCGCGAAGAGCCGAAAGCCCTCGGGGGTGAACCCGCGCCGGCGCGCGCCGACGAGCGTGGGCATGCGCGGGTCGTCCCAACCGTCCACGTGCCTTTCCTCGACGAGCTGGATCAATTTCCGTTTGGAGAGCACCACATAGGTGACATTGAGCCGCGCGAACTCGATCTGCCGCGGCAGCGGCTGCTGCAGGAGGCCGGGCCTCTTCACGCCGTCGTATCCGGTCCAGTCCTCTGCGAGGCGCTCGTTGAACCATTCGTAGAGCGGGCGGTGGTCCTCGAACTCGAGCGTGCAGAGCGAGTGCGTGATGTTCTCGAGCGCGTCCGACACGCCGTGCGCCCAGTCGTAGGTGGGATAGATGCACCAGTGATCGCCGGTGCGGTGGTGGGCGGCGTGGCGGATGCGGTACATGGCCGGGTCGCGCAGGTTGATGTTGGGCGAGGCCATGTCGATCTTCGCGCGCAACACGTGCTCGCCGTCGGCGAACCTGCCCAGGTGCATTTCGCGAAAGAGCTTCAGGTTCTCCTCGACGGGGCGCTCGCGGTAGGGGCTGTTCTTGCCGGGCTCGGTGAGCGTGCCGCGCAGCGCGCGCATCTGCTCGGCGGAGAGGCTGTCCACGTAGGCGTGGCCGCGGCGCACCAGCTCTTCCGCGAACTGGTACAGATATTCGAAGTAGTCCGAGGCGTAATACTCGTTTCTGTTCCCGCCCGGGTCCTCCCAGGAAAAGCCTAGCCACTTCACTGCCTCGCGGATCGAATCGACGTACTCGGTTTCCTCTTTCGCCGGGTTGGTGTCGTCGAAGCGCAGGTGGCAGCCGCCGCCGTAGTCGCGCGCGAGGCCGAAGTTGAGGCAGATCGCCTTGGCGTGGCCGTAATGCAGATAGCCGTTGGGCTCCGGCGGGAAGCGCGTGCGGATCTTGGCCGGATCGGTCGGCGCATTGTGAAGGGAAAACGCGGAGCCGGGCTTGCCGTTCCACTTTCGCCTCGCGTACTTGCCCGCCATGAGATCGGCCTCGATGATCTGGCGGATGAAGTTCGAGTGCGAGGCTTCGTGCTGCTTCCTGGGAGAGGGTGCGGACATGGTGCTCACGGGGATTCGCGATTCTACCCCAGCGCTTCGCCCGCCCCGATAGTGGATCAGCCGGTTCTCGCCGAGGTGAATGCGAGGGCCAGGCAGATCGCCACGGCAGCGGAAAACGCTGCGGGCGCGATGAAGAAATACACCCCGCACAGGATCGTGAACCCCAGGTAGGCCAGAAAGAGGGACGCGACGAACGGCCTCGCCCCGGCGGAGTCGCGATTCGCAAGTCGGGCCAATTGCCACAGCAGCACGGCGAGGAGCAGCAGGGTCACGCTGAAAAGGAGGCTGAACCCGCGATAGAAATCCCAGTGCGAGCGCCGTGCCCCCATGATCTCGAACGGGAAGGCCTGCATGGCCATGAACACCGCCGCCTGTTCCGGGTCGCGCGATGAAGCGGCGAGCGCTCCATACGTGTGGCCTGCGCAGAAAATCAGGGTGAGCACCGAAGCGACGCGCAGCAGGACAGGCGGTTTCATGTAGACCTCGCAGTGTGGAAAAGTCTCCGTTCCGGAATTCGGGTAATTATGTGTTAGCAGTGGGTGGTGTCATCCCTCACCCCCCGCCGCCTTCACGGCGCGCGCAAGGGCATCCCCGATCGTGCGCGCTTCCTGCACGGTGATGTGCCGCGAGAAGAGGCTCTCGATTTCGGCTTTGTACAAAGGCCATATTTTTTTCCTCATGGCGAGCCCCGCGCGGGTTATGACGCAGTCGTAGCCGCGGCGGTCGTGGGGCGTGTCCTCGCGCTCCATCAGCTTGGCGTCCTCCAGCCTGTCGGCGAGGCGCGTGAGGTTGCTCCTCGAGAGCACGATGCGGCGCGCGAGCTCGTGCATGCGCAGCCTCCCGCCCTCGGCCTTCTCCAGCTCCCAGAGCACGTCGTACCAGCCGAGCGGGGGGAGCCCGGCTTCTGCCAACGCGGTCTCGATTCTCTCGACCAGCGTCGCGTGCGCGGTCAGCAGCACCGCCCAGGCGTGGCCTTTGAGGTCGTGGTCCTTGGTCATGGAGCAGGCTGCATTATGGCAAGAGGTAGTTGCATTTGCAATGATTTGATGGCAGCATATCGTTGCATTTGCAACTACGCGATGCGAACCCAACCTTCAAGGAGAGAAACATGCTGAAGCAAATCGATCGTGAAGAGCTGCGCCGCAAGCTCGCCGGAAACGCCCGGCCGGTGCTCGTCGAGGCCCTCCCGGAGAAGTACTGGCGCGACTGGCACCTGCCCGGGGCGCGTCACCTGCCGCACGACGAGGTGGACAGGCTCGCGCCCGGGGTGCTGCCCGACAAGGCCGCCGAGATCGTCGTCTATTGCGCGAGCCGCAGCTGCCGGAATTCGCACGTCGCGGCGCTCCGCCTGGCGCAGCTCGGCTACGAAAACGTCGCCGTCTATCCCGGGGGCAAGGAGGACTGGATGGAAGCCGGGTTTCCCGTCGACCGCGGGGAAGTCCTCGCGGCGTAGTTCCTCACCCTTCTCTCTCGCGGGGAAGGGGCGCCTTGCCGGCTCTTTTCGAGTAGGCTTATCCCCTCGGCATAGGGGAGCGTACGTTCATGGGGACGATCCGCAGGTCGGAGCTCGACGGGGCGGTGCGCGGAGGGATTCTGAGCGCGGCGCAGGCCGACCGGCTGGTTGCGTTTCTCGAAACCGACGCGACGCAGCCCTCCGGGGGGCCGCGGTTCAGTTTCGTGCACGTGCTCTATTACCTCGGCGGGATGATCGCGATCGGAGCGATGTCGATCTTCATGACGCTCGGCTGGAACGCGCTCGGCGGCTGGGGCGGGTTCGTCACCGCGCTCCTCTACGCGGTGCTCGCGCTTGCGCTCACCCACTGGTTCCTCGCGAGGAAACAGCTCGAGGTCCCCGCCGGGATCACGGCGACGCTCGCGGTGGTGATGGTGCCCCTCGCGATCTTCGGCGCGCAGATGGCGCTCGGCTACTGGGGCGAGACCAAGCCGTTTCGCGACTACCACGTGTTCATCGACTGGCGCTGGATCATGATGGAATTCGGCACGCTCGCCGTCGGCGCGATCCTGCTGTGGCGCTACCGCTTCCCCTTCATGCTGATGCCGGTCGCGGTGACGCTGTGGTACATGAGCATGGACATCGTGCCGTTCCTCTTCGGCGCGGAACGCGTGTACGACTGGGAGATCCGCAAGTTCATCTCGCTGTGGTTCGGACTCGCGATGGTGCTCGTCGCCTTCTGGGTGGACCTGCGCTCACGCCTGTCCCGCGACTACGCATTCTGGCTGTATCTCTTCGGCGTGCTCACCTTCTGGGGCGGGCTGTCGCTGATGAAATCGGGGAGCGAGCTCGGCAAGCTCGGCTACTGCGGAATCAACGTTGCGATGATCCTCCTCGGCGCGGTGATCGGCCGGCGCGTGTTCGCCGTGTTCGGGGGCCTCGGCGTCGCGGGCTACCTCGGCTACCTTTCCTACGAGGTGTTCAAGGACAGCATGATCTTTCCGCTCGCGCTCTCGCTGGTCGGCCTCGCGATCATCGGGCTGGGGGTGCTGTGGCAGCGCCGCGAGGCGCGGTGGTCGGCGCGGCTGCGCGGTTTTCTGCCGGATCCCTTGCGCGAGCTGATCGAGGCGCGCGGGGTGCGATAATCCCGTTCGATGAGGTGCGCGCTCAGCGTTTTGACGCTCGCCGTCGCGTCGGCGCTGCCGCTCGGCGCTCGCGCCCAGCCCTCCTGGCCGAGCCACACGGTGCGCATCATCGCGACGAGCCCCCCGGGAGGGTCGGTGGATTTCCTCTCGCGCGCGCTCGCCGAGGACTTCAGCAAGACCTTCGGCGCGCCGTTCGTGGTGGAGAGCCGGCCGGGGGCGAACGGCAACATCGGCGTCGACTTGGTTGTAAAGGCGGCCGCGGACGGCCACATGCTGTTCGTCGCGCCGCCTGGGCCGTTCGCCATCAACACCCATCTGATGAGCTTCATGCCGTTCAATCCGGCGACCGATGTCGCGCCGGTGGCGATGCTGGGCGTCGCGCCCCTGCTTCTCGTCGTGCATCCCACGGTGCCGGCGAAGGATCTCCGGGAGCTGCTCGCCTGGCTGCGCGGCGAGGGCGCCCACGCGCACTATGCCTCGCAGGCGGTCGCCTCGACCGGACACCTCGCGATGGAATTGCTCAAGTCGCTCGCGGGCGTCGATGCGATGCACGTGCCCTACAAGGGCTCGGCCGCGCAGGCGACCACCGATCTTCTCGCCGGCCGCGTGGCGATGAGCTTCGTCAACACCAGCACCACTCTCCAGCACGTCCGCGACGGCCGCTTGCGCGCGATCGCAGTGGCCGAGCTGAAGCGAATCGACGCCGCGCCCGAAATTCCCACGCTCGCGGAGTCGGGCCTGCCGGGGTTCGAGGCGACCCCGTGGCTGGGCCTGGGCGCGCGCTCGGGCACCTCGCGCGAAATCATCCACCGGCTGAACGACCGCGCCTCGCGCGCGCTCGCGCACGCGGAGGTGGCGCGCCGCATGGCGAACCTCGGCGTCGAGGCGCGCCCGATGACGCCCGAGCAGTTCGCAGAATTCGTGCGCGCCGAGAGCGGAAAGTGGGCGGACATCATCCGGCGCTCCGGAGCGAAGGTGGAGTAGGGTGGGGCAAGCAGGCCGCGGCGAAGTCAGGACCGCGTCTTGCGAAATCCGGCCAGCCTCGTCGACGCGAACAGGATCAGCGCGGTCACCGCACCCGCGACATGGGTGGACGGCACGGCGACGAAGCTTGGCGATTCGCCTTCCGCAAGGGACTCGAATGATGATCCCAGCGCCATTTCGATGCTCATCTTGATTACCAGAAAAATCAGCGCCACCCAGCACAGCCGCCGCCACGCGCCCGTTTCCTCGAGCCCTTCCAGGCACGCGTAGGTGAACGCCGCCATGACGATGCCCGACAAACCGCCAAACACGGATAACTCCGGGCTGCCGACGTATACGGTCGCGCCTATCATCGCTGCGGAAACCAGGCAGAGTATCGCGAAGTGCCGGTAGCCCCGGATCTCCATCAGTGCTCCCGCGACAAAGAGCGCGACGACATCGTATAGAAAATGCGAAGGCGAAAAGTGAACAAGATTCCCGGTGATCAGGCGCCAGATCTCGCCCTCGTCTATGGCCGCGCGGTCATAAATTAGCAGAGCTTGAAGGTGTGGTTGGGCAAAAACGACGCCCGCGGCGCCGCAAACCAGCAACGTCGCGAGCGGGATCCGCAGCGGGATCAGGCGCGGCGTTGCCGTATGCACAGGAAACCCCCGCCCAGGACGACGACCAGCGCGAGCATGGAGGCGTCGAGTGCTCCACCACCACCCCGGTATTGTGCCGAAGGCTGGACCTTGAATTCGGTAGGCCGCTCCTTGACCTTTTCCCGGAACGCGGAAAGCTGTTCATCGAGATTTGCGATCATCTCCTTGGCCGCTCTCTCAAAGCCTGCCTCGCTGTCCGCGCGCTGCTGCTCGCTCAGGTTCACGGGCGTGGCCGAGCCCTTGACGAGACTGGTTCCCGGCGCCCGGAAAAGCATCTTGCGGCTGGGAATGTCGTACACCACCGCGTCGAGCATGGTGTGAGTGTCGTTCTTCTCTCCCCTCACGAGGTACGCGCCGACGATCGTCCAGTAGGTGAGCGACAACGCGCCCTCGTCGGTGAACTGCGTCTGGTCGTATGAGAGCAGCACGATCACGCTCACGCCGTACATGGTCTTGATCTGATCGAGATTGGCGAAGCTCCCCCGGGGCGAGAGATACGCCGACGGGATAATCTCGATGTCTTTCACGAACGGGTATTTCTTGAAGTGGTTCGCCACTTCCTGCATGAGGTCCTGCCTCTTCTTCTCCGTCAGGATGAACTGTCCGCCCGATCGGAGGTTCAGCGGCCTAACCGCGCGGGAAGTCCCCGACCTCGAAACCGAAGAATCGCCCGGCGTGAACGCGATCGCGACGCGGAGAGGCAGCGTCAACACCGGAACGCTCGGCGTCTCGGCCTTGTTGCTGTCGGGATAGAGATAATCCACGACGCTCGTCGCGTTTCGCGTCGTGGTCGCGCATGCCGCAATGACGAGGGATAGAAGCGCCATCGCGACGACACGGCCAAGCATACTTTTTTTCCATGTGTGAGCCATAGTTCCCCCTGTGACTTCGTTCAAAGCAACGATAGACCCCGGTTGATGCGGGTACAAGGCTCGGGCATCCGCTCGGATTACGCAACCACTCATGCAGAAGTGATATAAGATGGCCCGCGAGGTATTACTTTTCGATACCGGATGCCCCAAGCCGCCTTACTTATCGATGCCATCAAGAAAGGCCTGCGCGAGCGCGGGCTGACCTACGCGCGCGTTGCGAAAGGCCTCGGCCTCTCCGAGTCTTCGGTCAAGCGCGTGTTCTCACAGGAGAACCTGAGCCTCAACCGGCTCGAGCAAATCTGCGAGCTGATGGACCTGGAAATCACCGAGCTGTTTGATTTGACGCGCGCGGCTGAAAAGCGCATCACCGAACTGACCGAGGAGCAGGAACAGGTCCTGGTGAGCGATCCCAAGGTCCTGCTGATCGCGATCCTCGCGATCAACCACTGGACCGCGGGGGTCATGCTCGAGAAGTATCGCTTCTCGGAGTCGGAACTGGTCGCGTTGCTCACGCGCCTGGACCGCCTGGGGATCATCGACTTGCTGCCGGGAAACCGCATCAAGGTCCGGCTTGCCCACAATTTCAGCTGGCGCAAGGGCGGGCCGATTCAGCGCTTCTTCGAGAGCCGCGTGCAGGAGCACTTCTTCAAGTCATCGTTTCTGGGTCCTGGAGAGCTGCGGATAACGCTGCAAGGCGCGCTGTCCGCCAGGTCGAACGAATTGCTGCAACAGCGAATGCGCAAGCTCGCCGAGGAGTTCGATTCGCTCGTCGGCGAAGACCGCTCGCTCGACCACAGCATGCGCGACGGGATGACGATGGTGATGGCGATCCGGCCCTGGGAGCTCGCGCTGTTTACGGAGTTGCGGCGCGTAGCCGCTCACCCCAACCCAAGGTCGAAGGCGCCCGGCTAGAGGCGGTCCCCGCGCAGCTGCAGCACGATGCCGTGCAGAAGTTCCGGCGTGACTTCGCGCGCAGCCACGGGCGGTGCCGCGACGAGGCTGATGCGGGAATAGATTCGCTTTGCGATGCGGCTCCACTTCGTCATCGCGGGGCCTTCGTGCCGGGAAAAGAAGCTGCCCCACAGCCCGCGCAACGCGAGAGGTACGACCGGCACGGGCGTGCGGTCCACGATCCGCTTCACCCCGGGCCTGAACGGGCTCAGCTGCCCGTCGTAGGTGATCTTGCCCTCCGGGAAAATGCAGATCAGGTCGCCCTCTTCGAGCGCCCCGGCGATCTGGTCGTGCGCCCGCGCCAGCGCGTCCGGGTCCTCGCGCGCAGGCGCAATGGGAATCGCGCGCCCGGTGCGGAAGATGAAGCTCAGCACGGGAATCCTGAAAATCTGGTGGTCCATGACGAAGCGTACCGGGCGCGGGCATGCGGCGGCGATGACGAGCGCGTCCACGTAGCTCACGTGGTTGCATATCAGGACCGCCGGCCCCGACTCCGGAATGTGCTCCAGCCCCGATTTGTCCAGTCGATAGACGGTGTGCACGAGCAGCCAGATCAGGAACCGCATCAGGAACTCGGGGACGAGCGTGTAGATGTAGATCGCAACGCCCGCGTTGAGGAGAGCGGCAGCGAGAAAGAGTTGCGGAATGCTCGAGCCCAGATCGAGCAGCACGATCGCCAGGACAGCCGCACACACGACGAAAAGCGCGTTCAGGACATTGTTGCCGGCGATGACACGCGAGCGGTGGCTCGCCTCCGTCCGGGTCTGGATGAGCGTGTAGAGGGGCACGATGTAGAAGCCGCCGAAGATCCCGATCAACGCGAGGTCGGCGAGGATGCGCCAGTGGGCGGGCTCTCCCAGAAAATCCGCTGCGCCCGCCGCCGCGTGCGCAGGCAAGCCCGTGCTCGCGAAATAGAAATCGATGCCGAACAACGTCAGCCCGATCGAGCCGAACGGCACCAATCCGAGCTCGATCCTGCGGCCCGAGGCGCGCTCGCACAGGAGCGAGCCGATTCCGACTCCGACGGAGAAAAGGGCGAGCAACACGGTCACGACCTCTTCCTTGCCGGACAAGACCTCCTTCGTGTAGACGGGAAACTGCGACAGGTACAGCGCACCGAGAAACCAGAACCAGGAAATCCCGAGCACCGAGAGAAAAACCGTCCGGTTGCCGCGCATGAACTGCAGGATCCGCCAAGTCTCGGAGAAGGGATTCCAGTTGATCGCAAGGTCCGGCGCGGCGGCGGGCGAACGCGGTACCCATCGGCTCGTCACATAGCCGAGTACGGCGAGCGCCACGACGGTCGCGGCTACCGGTGTTGCCGATCCCTCGGCGATGAGATATCCGCCGAGCAGCGTTCCGACGAGAATGGCGAGGAAGGTGCCCATCTCCACCAGGCCGTTCCCGCCGACGATTTCCTCCTGCTCGAGGTGCTGGGGCAGGTAGGCGTATTTCACCGGCCCGAATACCGTCGAATGCAAGCCCATCAGGAAGAGGCCAGTCATCAGCAGAGGGAGGCTGCGCCAGTACAGTCCCATTGCACCGAGCGCCATGATCGCGATCTCCGCGAGCTTCACCAGGCGAATCAGAAGCGATTTCTCCAGCTTGTCGGCGATCTGCCCGGCGGTCGCGGAAAAGAGGAAAAACGGCAGGATGAAAAGCGCCTGAGCGAGGTTCGAAAGAGTATTTGCGTCGAGCCTGCTCAGGCTTGCCGCATGGTAGGCGACGAGAATGACCAGGGCGTTCTTGTAGACGTTGTCGTTGAAGGCACCGAGGAACTGGGTAAGAAAAAACGGGAGAAAGCGCCTTTGCTTGAGCAACTCGTACTGATTGGGCTGGCTCATGACTGGGCTGTCCTCGGCTCGCCGCGCCTGCCGGCTGCGACAATTGCGGGCGCGGGAAAGTATATGATGTGCGGCACCCGTGCGCATCGCGCTTGCGCGAATCCCTCCCCATGTTCAAGGAACTCACCCGACTCTCCGCCGTCGAGCTCGCGCGGCTCGTCCGCACGAAAAAGGCGAGCCCGGTCGAAGTGGTCGAGGCGCATCTCGCGGCGATCCAGAGGATCAACCCCGCGGTCAACGCCTTCTGCACCGTCGCCGCCGAGAAGGCGCTCGCCTGGGCGCGCGAGGCGGAGCGCGCGGTGAAGAAGCGCGCGAAGCTCCGGCCCCTGCACGGCGTCCCGGTCGCGATCAAGGACCTCACGCCCACCGCGGACATACGCACGACCTTCGGCTCGACGCTGTTCCGGGACCATGTGCCCACCGAAGACGCGGAGGTCGTCCGCAGGCTGAAGGCGGCCGGCGCGATCGTTCTCGGCAAGACCAACACCTCCGAGTTCGGCGCCGGCGCGAACACGGTGAACAAGGTGTTCGGCGCGACGCGCAATCCCTGGAACACGGCGCTTTCGGCCTCGGGCTCGACCGGGGGCGGGGCGGCGGCGCTCGCCGCGCGCATGGCGCCGCTTGCCGAGGGCACGGATTTCGGCGGCTCGCTGCGCACGCCGGCCGCCTTCTGCGGGGTGATCGGGCTGCGCACCACCGCGGGACTCGTTCCCAAGCACCCGGCGGCGATGCCCTGGCACGACCAGAGCGTGGCGGGGCCCATGGCGCGCTCGGCCGAGGACTGCGCGCTGCTCCTCGATGCGATGACCGGGCTCTCCGGAAAGTCGCCGCTCTCCGCTCCCTCGCCGTGGAGGAGCGCGCGCGATGCGGTTGCGAAGGCGAGGAGCCTGAGGGGCCTGCGCCTCGCCTACGCGCCCGACATCGCCGGAATCGGCGTGGACGAGGAGATCGAGCGCATCTGCCGGACCGCGGCGCGCGATCTGCGCGACGACGGCGCGGCGCCCGAGGAAATCGAATTCAACCTCGCGGACGGGCGCGACGCGTTTCTCGCGCTGCGCGGCGAAGCGATGGTGGGCAATCATTTCGACCGGCTGGAGCGCATCGGCGAGCTCGGCGACAATCTCGCCGGCAACATCCGCGAAGGGCTCGCGCTCACCATCAGCGAGATCGCGCGCGCGGAGCGCAAGCGCGCGGAGATCTGGCACCGCTGGCGCGCGCTGTTCGAGCAGTACGACGCGCTCCTCACGCCGACCGCGCCGGTTCCGCCGTTTCCGGTGGAAAAGAACTATCCCGAGGTGGTCGAAGGCAGGAAAATGCAGCACTACATCGACTGGATCGGCCCGACTTTCCTGGTGTCGCTCGCGACGCTGCCCGCGGCGAGCGTGCCCGCGGGGCTCACCGCGGCGCGGCTGCCAGTGGGGCTGCAGATCGTCGGCCCGAGGTTCTCGGAGCCGATGATCCTCACCGTCGCGAGGTTCGTGGAAGCGGCGCACCCGGTCGGGCTGCCGCCGATTTGCGCGTGAGGGGGGTGCCCGCGGCGTGGCGATACAGAAGCCGGAGCGGACTAGTTGGGGTTGACCGCGACTGCGGTTAACATGCCGCCATTCGAAAGGGACGCGTCCTTCGCGGTAGCGGCACCCGACGATAGCGTGCTCACGTTCTCGACGAGATAGATGTGGCCGTTGAACCCGACCGCGTAGAGGCGATCGTGCGTCGCGTCCACCACGACTTTCAATATTCCCGAAGGAAACGTCAGGGTTTTTCCCGGTGCCAGTGCACCGCTCACGTCATTTGCGCTGCTCGCGCCGCTGAAGACCATCACCTGCGCGCTAGCGCTGCCGCCCGCCACG
>VBCT01000155.1 GCA_005882235.1 Betaproteobacteria bacterium | reverse complement strand
TCATCACGGCGATGAAGTACGGCATCGGCTTGAACAAGATCCTCGGCACCATCCACATCTACCCCACGCTCGCCGAAGGCAACAAGTACGCGGCGGGCAACTGGAAGAGAGCGCACGCCCCGCAAAGGCTGCTCAGGTGGGCGGAAAAGTTCCACGCGTGGAGGCGCGGTTGAAGATTTCGATCATCGTCCCGGCGCTGAACGAAGCGGAAGGCATTGCTGCGGCGCTCGCGGGCCTCGCCTCGCTACGCAAGCGCGGCCACGAAGTAATCGTCGTCGACGGCAGCTCGAGCGACAAGACTGCGGCTCTCTCTCGCGGCGCCGCCGACCGGGTCGTTGCGGCTCCGCGCGGACGCGCGAGCCAGATGAACGCGGGAGCGGCGCTCGCGCAAGACGAAGTCCTGCTCTTTCTTCACGCCGACACGCGTCTTCCGGAAAATGCCGACGCGCGCATCCTGCAGGGGCTCGCGGCGAGCGGCAGGGCGTGGGGGCGGTTCGACGTGCGCATCGAGGGCAAGAGCCGCCTGCTTCCCGTGATCGCGTTCTTCATGAACCTGCGCTCGCGCGCCACCGGCATCGCGACGGGTGATCAGGCGATTTTTGTCCGCCGCGACGCATTCCGGCGCATCGGCGGCTTCCCGCCGCTCGAGCTGATGGAGGACATCGCGCTGTCGCGCTCGCTCAAGCGCGTCTCGCGGCCGCTGTGTCTTGCCGACGAGGCGGTGACGTCGGGCCGACGCTGGGAGCGCCGCGGGGTCCTGCGCACCGTGCTGCTGATGGGGTGGCTTCGCCTCGCGTTTTTCTTCGGCGCGGCTCCGGCGAAGCTGGCGCGCCTCTATGACGGCGAGCGCGGCTGAGACCGTCTGCCGGGTGATGGTGTTCGCGCGGGCACCGGGCGAGGCCAAGACCCGGCTGATTCCCGCGCTCGGCACGGCGGGCGCCGCGGCGCTGCACCGCCGGCTCGTGATGCACTGCGTGCGCGCGGCGAGGGATTCGCGGCTCGGCCCGGTCGAGCTGTGGTGCGCTCCCGACACCGGCGATCCTTTCTTCCTCGAATGCGAGCGCCGGCTCGGAGCGAGTCTTCATCCCCAGGGAGAGGGCGATCTGGGCGCGCGCATGCAGCGCGCGTTCGAATCGGCGCTCGCGCTCAGCCCGCGCGCGATCCTCGTCGGCAGCGACATCCCGGCGCTCTCGGCGCAGTATCTTCGCGACGCCGATCGAGCCCTCCGGCGGGGCGATGATGCCGTGATCGGGCCGGCGGAAGACGGCGGGTACGTGCTGATCGGACTTTCGCGCTGCGATGCGGCGCTGTTTCGCGAGATTCCCTGGGGCGGGTCTGAGGTCCTGGCGGAGACCCGCCGGCGAATTGCCGCGCTCGGCTGGCGCGTGACCGAGCTTCCCGCTCTGTGGGACGTGGACCGTCCCGAGGATCTCGAGCGCCTGCCGGAAGAGATGCGCGAGAGCTTTATGCCAGCAGCAAGCGGAACCGGCGCCCGGAACGAGTCCGGTACACCTCGAAATCGCGGCGGTCTACCGTGAATATCTCGGTAATCCCGGTCTTTTCCGCGATCAGTACGAGCGTGGCGTCGGCGAAATCCATTCGCTCGTAGCGCGCGAGCAGCTCATCGAGTTGCGGCACATCTTCAACCGAAAGGGCTTCCAGACGCAATGCGCCGCGACGGACAAAAGTGAGCAGCGCGTGCCTCCCGGCCTGACTGAGAAAGTGGCAGGCCTCCGTGATTACGGGCCAGGTGCTTACCAATGCCGCCGGGTTCGATTCGAGGACGGCTTTGGCCGGCTCGTGGTGCTTGTCGCGGGCGTGAAACAGCGCAACGAGCGGCCCCGTGTCAACGATGATGTTTCGCACGGAGCTTCGCGCGGATCAGCGTCTTGACCCGCCCCGAGACGTTGCCTTGCCCTGCCGCCGAGCGGTCGGCGCCGAACAAGTCTTTGCCAAGCTCCCACGCGGAAGGCGCGCGCCGCTTGCGTTGGCGGCGGACGATATATTCCGCGAGGCTCTGGCGGATGACGGCGCTCTTCGTCTCCCCGGTCTCGGCGCAGTACCTTTCGAGCGTCTTCTCCAACTCGTTTCCCAATCGGAGGGATTTGGGCATGGCCTCGCTTCTGAGATACAAACCATTCGAAGTGTATCACGCCTGTTAGAATGACCAACACACGCTTCCAGGACTCGGTGAAACATCTTCTTCTCGTCGGAGGCGGGCACAGTCACCTCGCCGTGCTGAAGAGCTTCGGCGACACGCCCGCCGCAGGCGCTCGCCTCGCGCTGCTGAGCCCGAGTCGCCACGCCTTCTACTCGGGCATGGTTCCCGGTGTCGTCGCGGGGCACTACCGGCCCGAGGATTGCCGCGTCGATCTCGGAGCGCTCGCGGCGCGCGCGGGTGCGCGCTTTCTCCTGGATTCGGCGGCCGGAGTCGATCCCGCGCGGCGCGAGGTGACCACGGCCCGGGGTGAACGCCTTCACTACGACGTCCTGTCGCTCGACACCGGGTCGAGCGCCGGCGGGCTCGCCGGCGCGGCGGAACACGCGCTTCGCGTGCGCCCCGTCGAGCCGTTTCTCGCGGGCTGGGAGCGCCTGCGCGAATCGGCGAGGAGGGGCGAGGTGCGCCGCATCGCGGTGATCGGCGGCGGCGCGGCCGGAGTCGAGGTGCTGCTCGCCATGCGGCACGGGCTTGCGGGAGTCGCGGCACAGTTCGCGCTCTTCAGCGAGCTGCCCGTCCTCGCCGGCCACGGCGGGCGCCGCAGAATGGCGCGCATCCTCGGTGAGCGCGGCGTCGCGGTGCGCTCAGGCAGAAAGGTCGTTGCAGCGGACGAAAACGGGCTCGAGCTCGACGGCGGCGAGCGCTTCGAGGCGCAGGCAGCGGTATGGGCAACCGGAGCGTACGCGCCTTCATGGGTCGCGCAGAGCGGGCTCGCCACCGACGCGCGCGGCTTCGTCGCGGTGCGCGACACCCTGCAATCGCATTCGTGCCCTGAGATATTCGCCGCGGGAGATGTCGCGACCGTAGTCGGCGAGGCCAGGCCGAAATCCGGGGTCTTCGCAGTGAGGCAAGGGCCGGTTCTCGCGCGCAACCTGCGCCGCGCGCTCGCGGGCGAAGTCCCCGTACGGTTCCGCCCGCCCTCGCGCTCGCTTGCCCTCATCAGCTGCGGCGATCCCTACGCGGTCGCTTCCTGGGGGCGGTTTTCGCTGGAAGGCGCCTGGGTGTGGCGCTGGAAGGACCGCATCGACCGGCGCTTCGTGGAGCGATACCGGCTCGGACCGGCCGGAGGCTGAGAGTCGCGGCGCGAATTCGCTTGCCAGTTTCCCCAGGCGGTGCTATCGGTAAGAAAGTAGCAACGTCAAAGGAGGAGTCTCATGATCCGCAAAGTAAGCTATTTCTCGATGAAAGTGCCGAACCGCCCGGGTATCGGCGCGCAAATGCTGAAATCGATCGCCATGAGCAAGCACAATCTGCTCGCCTTCACCGGGTTTCCCCAGGGCGGCAAGGCACAGGTCGATTTCGTTCCCGCCAATCCGGTCGAATTCGCCAAGGGGGCGAAAAAGCACGGCGTGAATCTGGGCAAACGGAAAACGGCGTTTCTGGTTCAGGGAGAGGACCGCGTCGGCGCGCTTCTCCGCGTCCTCGACAAGCTGTCCAAGGCGAAAATCAACATGGTTGCGATGGACGCCGTGACAGCGGGCAACCGCCGCTTCGGCGCAATTTTCTGGGTGAAGCCCAAGGACATCGCCCGGACGTCGCGCCTGCTGGGCGCGAGATAGTCGGGACCCGAGCAGCCCCGCGGAGTGCCTCAGCGCAGGCGGATGCTGGTGAGCCCGCCCCACAGGGGCGAGGCGAAATCTTCGGCGAGCAGCCAGGCGATGAGAATCACGCCGACGACCGCGACAAGGTACTCGGCGACTTCGATCCAGAGGTGATGGTCGATGACGGGGTGATCCACGGGGACATCCATGTGCCTGGCTATGTCATCAGCATAGTACGGCGTGCGCCCGGAAGATAGTCATTGCTCCGCTACAACGGCGAAGAAGGCCACTGACGGACCACCCCGACACGGAGTCGCGGGTAAACCTGACAGGGACATCCCGCGGCAGTCAGAGCGCCTTCACACCGCCCCGGTTTTCCTCAAGAGCGCGGCAATCGCTTCGGCCAGGCGCACGTAACCGGCTGCATTCGGATGGACGAGATCGGACTTCAGTCCGTTGTCGGTGAGGATTTTCTTCAGCGCCGTCTCCTCGTAGGGCAGGCGAAATTCCTTTGCGATGTCCGCGTAGAAGCCCGCGGGCGAGGGGAGCAGGCCGGGCTTCGGAACGCCGATCAGCACGACCTGAGCGCCCCGGCTTCTCGCGAGGCGCACCATGGCGCGGATGTTGTTCGCCGCCTGCGCTTCGTCGAGCTTTCTCAGGAAATCGTTGCCGCCGTGACAGAGGATGACGAGCTGCGGCTTGGTTTCGTCGAGCACCGAGGGCAAGCGCGCGAGCCCCTCGGCGCTCGCTTCTCCCGGAACGCCCGCCGACACCACCTTGCGGCCGATCAGAGCCTCGAGCCGCGCCGGGTAGCCTTCGCCCGCGTTCGCGCCGATCCCGAAGGTCAGGCTGTCCCCGAAGGCGAGCACCACCGCGTTGGGTGCCAGAGGAGGGAGCTTCGGCTGGCCGCCGCAGGCCGCAAGCAGCCCGAGCAGAAAAAGCGCGGTGCAGCGGAACGTCATCGAGCCCCCCCGGGCCCTGGAACGCTCGCGCACTCCTCGAAAATGCGCGCGCGGCAGGTGGCGCAGATGGAGAGGTCGAGCCGGGTGAACACTCCGCCGATCGCCTCGCGCTTGCCGCGGAAGACGTTTTCGCGGCCGAGCTCCGCCATGTAGCCGCCGCGCTCGAGCAGCTCCTCGACCGGCTTCCTCAGGCTGTAGAAGTAGAGCTGCCCGCCGCCCGCGCGCCGCCTGCGCGCTTCCTCCACGAGCAGCTCGGCGCCCGCCATGTCCACGAAATTGATGCTCTTCGACATCAGGAGCAGGTGCTTCTGGCCGGGACCGTGCTCGCGCAGCGTGTCGAGGTGCCGCTGGACGTGGCCCACCGCACCAAAGTAGATCGAGCCCTCGATGCGCAGGATCTTGAGCTGGGGGCACTCGAGGAGGCTGTCCTCGACCTCCGTCATCTTGCGCCCGGTATGGCGCGGATCGGGCACGAGGCTGCGCAGGATCGGGTGCGAGGTGCGATTGAGGTACAACACCAACGAGACGAGCACGCCCACGAGGATCGCGAACTCGAGGTCGAGCAGGAGCGTCGCAAAGAAGGTGACGGCGAGCACCGCGCTCTCGCCGCGGCTCGTGGCAAGGATCCTCCGGATGCGCCGGAAGTCGATCAGGTTCCAGGCGACGAGAAAGAGCAGCCCCGCGACGACCGCGATCGGCAGGTAGGCGACGAGCGGCGCGACCGCGAGCAGCACGAGCACCAGCAGCAGCGCGGAAAATATCGCCGACATCGGCGTCCTCGCGCCCGCGTCGTAGTTGATGCCGCAGCGGTTTGCGGAGGCGCTCGTCGGAAAGCCCGAGAAGAAGGCCGCGGCGACGTTGGCAAGGCCTTGCGCGATGAATTCCTGGTTGTTGTCGATGCGCTGTCCCGATTTGAGCGCGATCGCGTGGGCGATCGAGAGCGCCTGCGTCAGCGACACCAGTGCGACGGCGATGGCGCCCGGCAGGAGATTTTGCAGCGTTGCCGCCGAGGCGTCCGGGAACGAGAGCGGCGGCAGCGCGCCGGGCAGGGGACCGAGCGTGCGCAAGCCTGTTCGCTCCACGCCTAGGGCTTGGTTGAGGAGGAAGGCCATAAGGCTTCCCAAGACCATCGCGGTCAGCATCGGCGGGATTCTCGGCAGCACGCGGCGCGAAAGCGCGCCGATCGCGAGCGTCGCCGCTGCCACGGCGATCACCCACGGTTGTGCTTCGCCCAGGCGCCTCAGCGTCGCGAGCACCAGATCGGCGAATCCCGCCGGAGCCGACGCGATGCCGAGAAAGTTGCCGAGCTGGCTCGCGAAAATGAACACGCCCAGCGCTGCGGTGAAGCCGACCACCACCGAGTTCGACATGAAATTCACCAGCGACCCGAATCGCAGGAGGCCCATCGCCAGCATGATGATTCCAGACATCAGCGCGAGCGTGAGCGCGAGCTCGATGTAGTGCGGGGTCATCGGCGTGGCAAGAGGGCTGAGCACCGCGAACACCATGAGCGAGACCGGATTGGTGGGCCCGGCAACGGTATGCAGGGACGAACCGAACAGCGCCGCGACGACGGTCGGCACCATCGCGCAGTACAGGCCGTACTCTGG
>VBCT01000154.1 GCA_005882235.1 Betaproteobacteria bacterium | reverse complement strand
GTCAGCTCGATCGCGCCTTTCCTCTCCAGCATGCGCAGATGCTCTTCGGCGGCGTTGGGCGAGCTGTAGCGGAATGCGTTCGAGATCTCGATCCGGGTGGGCGGGAAGCCGGTCTTCTGGATGGCTTTGCGGACGAAGTTGAGGATTTTCTGCTGCTTGGGGGTGAGTTCTTCGGTCATAGGGCCTCCGTATCTGTATTTATATACAGTCTTTGCCCGCTTGGCAAGGGGCGTATAATCCGCAACCCATGGCGCAGCCCTACGAATCCGATCTCACCCGAATGATCCGCGAGCTGCTCCTGGAGAAGCCGCACATCGTCCAGGAGCAAAAAAAAGGACGATCTCTGTGGTGGGACAGAAAGCTCGACCTCGAGGAGCTGAAGCGCGCCCGGGAATCGAGCGTCAAGCAGCAGGCTTACGTCTATCAAAACAAGGTCTGATTCCCGCCTCCAGGCGTTCGCAGCAGCCTTCGCGACTTGTGTTGCGCTTTGCGGCTGCGCTCCACCCCGCGGTTCCGCATTCAGCATGGAATCCACGCCGCTCCCGGCGGACCCGCTGCTCGCGTCGGCCCTCGTCGGGCGCGGTGACAGTCTCGAAGAGCGGGAGCGAATCGCCGCGCTCAATCAGAAACGGGATTGGGGCGGGCTATTGCGCTATGCCGAGGAGCGGCAGCGCCGGGATCCCGAAGGCTCCGATTGGGGGGTGATCGCCGCCTACGCCTGGGTGCGCCGCGGCGATTATCCTAAGGCGACCGCGGCACTCTCCAGAGTCATTCAACGCAACCCGGAGGACATCGGGGCCTGGAACCTGCTTGGGGAGTCCCAGCGTCAGGCAGGGCAACCGGGTCAGGCAGTTCGCACGCTGGAGCGCGCGAGCGCCATAGGCCGGACCTCCTTCGCGACGTTCTTCCTTCTCGGAGAGGCGTATCGCGATTCCAATCGGCTCGACCGCGCGGTCACTGCGTATCGGGAGGCGGCGCGCCTGGAACCGGAATTCGCCCGCGCCTGGTTCGAGCTGGGTGCTGCCCACGTTCGGCTCGGTGAGCGGGATGAAGTCCCGGCTGTCTTGGGACCCTTGGAAAAGCTCGATCCGATGTTGGCGGAAGAACTCCGGAAGCGCCTGGAAGCGAGGCAGCGTCCCTGACTTCCTGCGGCGACGAATTGTCGCATATGTATATTATGTCAAATTAAATCTCAATCTCAAATCCTCCTCCCCTCCTTTTCCCCTGCATCGAAGAGACTGAAGAAGTTACCCGTGGTCGCTCTGGCCAGCTCTTCGAGCGAAATGCCCCGAAGGCGCGCGACTTCCTCTCCGACATGGCGGACCAGCGCCGGCCGGTTGCTTTCTCCCCGATGAGGAACCGGGGCAAGGTAAGGGGAGTCGGTTTCCACCAGCAAGCGCTCAAGCGGAACCCAGCGGGCTACGTCTTTCAAGGCTCCGGCGTTCTTGAAGGTCACGATGCCGGAGAACGAGATATGGAACCCGAGGGCGATGGCCGCCTCGGCCATCGCCCTGGACTCGGTGAAACAGTGCATCACCCCCCCTACTTCGGCCGCACCCTCCTCCCGCATGATGGCGAGCGTGTCTTCGGCAGCTTGGCGCGTATGGATGACGAGCGGCTTGCCGCATTCGCGCGCAGCGCGTATGTGAGCCCGAAAGCGCTCGCGCTGCCACGCAGAATCACCGCTCACCCGGTAGTAGTCGAGCCCGGTCTCGCCGATCGCGACGATCCGCGGGTGGCGTGCGAGCTCGACCAGCCGCGCCGGATCCACCTCGGTGCGATCCCCATGGTCCGGATGCACGCCGACGGTCGCAAAGAAATTATCGTAGGCCTCGGCAAGCGCGAGCACCTTGGGAAACCCGGTCAAGTGGACGCTGATGCACAGCGCGTGCGTCACTCCGTTCGCGCGCATCTCCTTCCGCACCTCGTCCATCTTGCCGTCGAATTCCGGAAAATCCAGATGGCAGTGCGAATCGACCCATCCAGGAAAATCCTCGGTCGCAGGCGACCCCGGACTCGCTTTCGCGTTCACGGCCGGGCGACCAGCCGCCGATACTGCAGCAGGAGGTCCTCGACAAACAGCTTGGCGTTGAGCGGGTGCCGGGCGAGCGCCCGGGCTTGCGCCAGCCGGCGCAGGTAAGCGGCGATATCCGCGGCATCGCAGTGACTTGCCGTATCTGAAATCACTTCTTCATGGTCAAGGCCATACCGTACCCGACCTGCGACCCGGGCGAGCAAGAGATCGTAGCTCCATCGCTGCAGCCATCCGACCAGGTCCCACAGCGGAACGTGCGCGACCGTTTCGGCGAGGGCAATCGGGTCAAAGCCTGAATCTCCAAGTTTCTCGATGAAGCGCAGGCGATCGGCGTCCGTGTCGGCGGCTTTGAGCGCGACAAGGGGCGCGCCTCCAGCGCCGGCCAGTGTCGCCTCGGGTTGGCTCAGGCCCTGCTCCTTCAGCCAGCGCAGGACCGGTTCCGACGGCGGGAACGGCAGGCTAAACCTCAGGCAGCGGCTTCGCACGGTCGCGAGCAAGCGCTCGGGCTGCGTGGTGACGAGAAGGAAAGCTGTGGCCGGCGGAGGCTCCTCGAGGTTTTTCAGCAAGGCGTTTTGCGTATTCGCGTTCATCGCTTCTGCGGGATAGACGAGGATGACGCGCAGACCGCCGCGATGCGTTCCGACCGCGAGGAACTCGGCGAGCTCGCGCACCTGCTC
Source organism: Betaproteobacteria bacterium (assembly GCA_005882235.1). Lineage (GTDB taxonomy): Bacteria > Pseudomonadota > Gammaproteobacteria > Burkholderiales > SG8-39 > VBDM01. The sequence continues at coordinate 3,692 of VBCT01000154.1, read as the reverse complement.
GATGCGAATCTGCTCGCTCTTCTTCTTCGCGGGTTCCGCGCCCTCCTCGCGCGATTCGGGCGCCATGCTCGCCGGGACGATCAGCCGGAAGTCGGGGTGATTGCCCAGCGAAAACCAGTCGCAGGCGTGGCAGGCGCCGCATGGCCGCCGGTCCTGTATGGGATCCTCGCACAGCAGCGATTGCGCGCACGCTTGAGCAAATTCGAATTCACCCACGCCCTCCCCGCTCTGTATCAGGATCGCGTGGGGCAATCGCTCCCGGAGCTGCTTCCAATCTTTCCAGGGCCGCTCTTGCCAGTTAAATATCATGGTTTAACATATAGTTGAAACTATATCCTCGACAGCTTTCTTAACTTCCGTCAGGGACCTTCCGGACTGGATCACTCTCATCCGGCGAGGTTCCGCCGCAGCGCGCTCGAGATACGCAGCCCGAACACGCTCGAAGAAGGCCTTGCTCTCGAGCTCGAAACGATCGCCTCGGTCCTTCGCACGCCGCGCGAGCGCGACCTCGACCGGCGCGTCGAAAACGAGAGTCAGATCGGGTTGCAGCCCGCCGTGAACCCAACGCTCGAGCGCCGCGATCCTATCCCTCGCCATGCCACGCCCTGCGCCTTGATACGCATAGGTAGCGTCGGTAAAGCGTTCGGAAACGACCCAGCTCCCCGCGGCGAGCGCGGGCGCAATTACCTGCGCGATGTGCTCGCGGCGCGCAGCAAACATCAAGAGGGCCTCGGTATCGAGATCCATCGCCTGGGAGAGCAGGAGCGCGCGCAATTTCTCGCCCAGCGGCGTACCGCCCGGCTCGCGCGTGACTACGATGTCTTTTCCGCGCCCGCGCAGGAAATCCGCCATGCCGCCGACGTGCGTGCTCTTACCTGCACCGTCGATACCTTCCAGGGTGATGAACTTGCCGCGGCTCATCGGCCCGAACGCCGGCGCGCGCCGGGCAATTGATATTTGGCGACCGCGCGGTTGTGCTCGACGAGCGTGCGGGAGAATTCGCTCGTCCCGTCTCCACGGGACACGAAATACAGCGCGTCGGTCCGAGCGGGATGCATCACGGCCGCGAGCGAAGCGAGTCCCGGCATCGCGATCGGATGCGGCGGCAGACCCAGTCGCGTATAGGTGTTGAAGGGCGTGTCCGTCACGAGGTCCCTCTTGCGCAGGTTGCCGTCGAATTTCTCGCCCATACCGTAGATCACGCTCGGATCGGTCTGCAGCTTCATCTTGCGGCGCAGGCGGTTGGCGAATACCGCCGCGATCATCGTGCGGTCACCCGCGCGGCCGGTCTCCTTTTCGACGAGTGAAGCGAGGATAAGCGCTTCGTACGGATCTGTCATCGGCAAATCCGGGGCGCGCCCGTCCCAGGCGGACTCGAGCTGCTTTTTCATCGCGCCGCGCGCCCGCGCGAGCACCGCGAGATCGCTGGCGCCCTTGGCGAAGACGTAGGTATCGGGGAAGAACATGCCTTCCGGAACCACTCCCGGGGCTCCGAGCTTCGCCATGATCTGCGCTTCGGTGAAGCTCGCCGAATCGTGCTTCAGGTCGACGTGCGCATTCAACGCCTCGCGCATCTGGCGAAAATTCCAGCCTTCGACAAAGAGAATTTCCGCTTGCGCGTATTCCCCGCGCGTGATCTTGCGAACGAGCAGGAGAGGCGTGACACCGTCCGACACCTGGTAGCTGCCGGCCTTGACGCCGGCGCTGGCGCCGTTGGCGCGCGCGAGGAGAATGAACTTCCATCCCGGCATCGACAGCCCCGCATCGATGATCTGGCGCGTTGCGCCTCGCAGCGTGCTGCCCGGGCGGATCGAGAATTCCACGGTCGGCGCGGCGAGCTCGATCGGCGAAAGGGCGAACCACAGCAGCCACCCGCAGAAACCGAGCACGGCGGCGGAGGCCAGCAAGAGCAATAATTTCAGTCGTAACAGCATCGATTTCGGCAAGGAACGGCGGGCTTGACTACGCTCGTATAATAAACGTTAAACCACGGGATCAGCAGATGAGCATGCCGTTTCAAATTGCCGAGGCCGCGGGCCGAGCGGATCCCGATCTCGCCGCAGCGCGATCGGGAAGCGTACTCGCCCTGCTCGGCCACTTGGGCGTCCTCCAGTTCAGCGGGGAGGACGCGGAAACCTTTTTGCAGGGACAGCTGAGCTGCGATGTGGCGGAGGTCGGTTTGCGGTCGGGCGCGTACGGCGCCTATTGCTCCCCCAAAGGCAGGATGCTCGCGAATTTCCTGCTGTGGCGCGAAGAGACCGGCTTCTGCATGGCCCTGTCGCGGGACATCGCCCCTTCCATCCAAAAGCACATTTCGAAGTTCGTGTTGCGCGCGAAAGTGAAAGTCTCGGATGCCTCGGACACGATCGTGGTGGCAGGCGCGGCGGGACCGAAGGCCGATCAGGCGTTGGGCGAGGTGTTCCCCGAACTCCCGAAGGAGCCGAACGAGGCATCGCGTCGACCGGATACCGGCACGGTCATCAAGCTGAGGGACGGCAGATATCTCCTCGCCTTGATGCCCGCGAGCGCCCTCGCGCTCCGGCAACGGCTCGCGAACGTTCTCGTTCCCGTGGGCGCGCACGCGTGGCGGTGGCTCGATATCCGCAACGGCGTGCCCCTGGTGACTGCTGCGACGCAGGACCAGCTCGTTCCGCAGATGGCGAACTTCGAGCTTCTCGGCGGAGTCAGCTTCAGCAAGGGCTGCTACACCGGACAGGAGGTGGTCGCGCGCATGCAACATCTCGGCAAGCTCAAGCGCCGCATGTTCCTCGCCAAGGTCGCCGCTCAGGCCAAAGCTGGAGACCCTCTCTACAGCGAGGACCTCGGCGATCAGACGAGCGGGATCGTCGTCAGCGCGGAAGCCTCGCCCGACGGCGGTTACGACCTGCTGGCGGTCGTGCAGAGCGCGAGCCGTGAAGGCTCGACGGTGCATCTGAAGTCCCTCGGCGGGCCCGTGCTTCGCTTCCTCGCCCTCCCCTACGCCGTCGATTGAAGCTCAATTTCTACATCTACTATCGCGTGCCCGCGCAAAACGCAGAACGGGCGCGCATGGCGGTACGCGAGCTGCAGCGCGAGCTCTCCGACATCGCCGGCATCAGCGGACGACTCCTGCGGCGCCGCGACGATGAGACTACCTGGATGGAGATCTACGAGAACGTTCAGGACGTGACGCGTTTCGAAGCGGAGCTCGCCAAGCTGGTCGAGCGCCACGGCCTCGCCGGCCTGCTCGTCCCGGGGTCGTCGCGGAAGCAGGAAGTGTTTCGCGCCCTTGAGTCGCCATGTGCCTGATCGCATTCGCCTGGCGCTCGCACCCTCGCTACCGTCTGGTCGTCGCGGCCAACCGCGACGAATATTTCGGGCGCCCGGCCGCGCCCGCCGGGTTCTGGGACGACCATTCGAACGTCCTCGCCGGGCGCGATCTCGAAGCCGGAGGCACCTGGCTCGGCATCACCCTGGATGGGCGATTCGCCGCGCTCACGAACTACCGCAATCCCGCGGACAAGAAAACCGGCGCGCCTTCGCGGGGAGCGCTGGTCGCCGATTTCCTGACTGGAAGGACAAGCTCGGAGGAATACGTGCGGCTCGTTGAAAAGCGCGCAGCGGACTACAACGGGTTCAGCCTGCTCGTGGGAGACGTAGCGTCGATGTTTTTCTTCTCCAATCGCGGCGAGCGCGCGACGCGCGTTGCGCCG
>VBCT01000153.1 GCA_005882235.1 Betaproteobacteria bacterium | reverse complement strand
CAGCCTCTTCTTCACGGTTCCTCGGCGCTGCGTTCGTCTCGAGCGAGTTCAGAAGGTTTCTGGAAATTCCGGCGATCTCGTCGACGGCCGCAAGGAATGCGGCTTCGTTGGCTTTCGACGGTTTGTTGAAGCCGCTCACTTTCCTCACGAATTGCAGCGAGGCCGCACGAATCTCTTCGTCCGTCACGGGCGGTTCGAAGTTGAAGAGCGTCTTGATGTTTCTGCACATAAGCGTTACCCCGATGTGTCGACGATATTGGATTCCATCCCACGTGGCGGCCAGGTCGCCGCTATTGGGCGGGCGGCCTGCGGTTCTCCGCGCGCTTGAATTCCGCCGCGCACGCAGGCTGGAGTTCCGCCTGCCGGCTCTTCAGGCAGGACAGGATTCGCCCGCCCCCGGGTGCAATGCCCTTGCAGAATTTCTCCGCGTCGGCCTTGCATTCCGCGCGCACTCTCTCGGCTTTCTCGGCGCGCGCTTTCGAACTGTCCCGGCACGCGGGGGAAAGTTCGGCCTCGTGCGCCTTCATGCATCTTGCGATCGCACCCTGCCCCGGCTTGACGTCGCCGCAGAATTTCTTGACGTCCGCCGCGCAGGGTCCTTCGCTTCGCTGCTGGGCGCCTGCGTCCGCCGCAACGCCCGCGGCGAAGAGCGCGAATGCAATCGCGACGAACGCGTTTCTGGTCGACATGGTTCCTCCGAAATTCCTGATCAACGATAGAGTCCCTGCTGTATCGCCAAAGATACACCAACCGCCCCGAGAGCCGGGGCGTAGCGTACTACGGGAGGGGTGGTTGCACTCCGGTTCGGCGCGGCGGCAGTAGCACCGCGCCCGATCCGGAGCGTACTAACTAACTAACGTGCTTCGGTACCCAGAGAAACTCGGTCGCCATGGTGTCGGGCTCGCCGAGGTCCGCCGGCTGGACTTGCTTCGGCGTCCAGAGAAACTCCGTCGCCATGGTGTCGGGTTCGCCGAGGCCGATCGCCCGGACTTCCGTCGGCGTCCAGAGGAAGTCGGTCGCCATGGTGTCGGGCTCGCCGAGGCCGGTCGCCGCCGCCTGCCGTTGATATCCCGTGGAGGCGTAGAAACCCGCCGGGGCAAGCAGCATTACAGCTATCGCCGCGAGGGTCAGAACTTTGCGCTTGTTCATCTCGGTCTCCTTTTCCTGTCGCTCTCCTGACGTTGGAAGACCGACATCGCCGACGGATAGTTGCCATCCGGACTGCCGATCTCGTCACCACGTCAGTGCACCAGTCAAATAGCAAGACCAGTGCCAGGAAAACGAGGCCTTTTCACCTAGTGAGCGCGTCCGGGGGCACCGAGATAGACGATGCAGAAGATGAGGAAGATCGCGGCGGTCATGTAGCCGGTCAAAGCGGTTTCCTGGTTCGAAGCATCCAGAGGATCGTGAAGCAGGCCATCGCCGCCAGAATGTGCTTGAAGGAATGGCCGCTGAACAGATTTCCGGTGAGGGCGAAGAATTCCCGGTCATAGAGCTCGGAAACCTTCGCAAGCGCGTGCCAGCCGAGGGCCGCGAGGAGCAGCCAGCGGCGCGTGTATCCGGCGCGAAACAAGACAATGATCAACGGGATGGCAAGCAGAGCAATCAACTGAACCCAGAGATAAAACCGCAGGTCGCCGGAAGCGCGCCAGTAAAGCACGCTGCCGAGCCCCAGCAGCAGCATCGGAACGAGAAGAACACGCGCAAGCCGCGCGTTCAGGTGCTCGGCGAGGACGGCGACGAACAAGCCCATGAAGGTGATCGTGATGGACAGCCTGTCCCACACGAGCGTCGCGTCCCTGGGGTTCCAATGGTAATAGCTCGACCCCACGCTCACGAGAACCACGCCGGCGAAGAGGACGATCCAGGCCGCCTTGCCGCTTCGCAGCTCGTGCCCCAGGCAAAACTTGAGCCCCGCGATTCCGACCAGAAGAAAAGGGATATTGGAGACGACGTCCCAGAAATTCGGAATGCCGAAAAAAACGCGCCGGTCGGCGAGTTCGTGGTATTGGGGATCCTGAGCGATCGGCGGGGACGAGAGCATCAGCGCCACGGACCCGATCGCGACGATCGCCAGCAGAAAGTATCGCCAGCGGCTTTCCGACAAAGTGGCGTTCGCCGTGTTCATGTTTCCCCCAACCCCAACGGTCGAGCCGTCCTTGTCTCCAGATGCTTCCGGACGCGGATGGTAGCCCCGGTCGCCGGGATTTCGCAATGCTCGCCGTACGGGCCGGCGAAGGCGGCTTGTGTTTATTATCGTAACTTGTTACGATAATTAGATGGCCAACCGCCGCCCCGGACGTCCCCCGACCGGCCGCGCCCAGTCCGCAGCCGAGCGCATGCGCCGCTACCGCGCCCGCCGGCGCGCGGCGGGCCTGCGCGTAGCCACGCGGTGGCGGCCCGCGGCATCCGCGGCGATCTCGCCCGGCGTGCTGAAGCACCGCATCCTCGAGGCGCGCAGCCTCGCGATGCACTGCCTGATCGCGCGCAAGATCGAATCCGACCGACGGCTCCTCGCCGCGGCACGGCGGAATCTCGAAAAATGGATCGCGCGCTACGGCGAGGGTGTGCCGCGCGCGCTCGGCGAGTGGCGCGAGATCCTCGATCGCCCCTGGCCGGAAATCGCCGCGCTGATCACGGACGCGGACGAAGCGGCCGTCCGCCTGCGGCAGTCCTCTCCGTTCGCAGGCGTGCTCACGCCCGGCGAGCGGCGGCGCGTGTATGAAGCGTTCCGAGCTTGAGCACCTGATCCGCGCGGCGGGGCGCATCGCCGGCGAGCGCGAGATCGTCGTGATCGGCAGTCAGGCGGTGCTCGGCCAGTTCCCCGACTCCCCGGCGGCCTTGCTCAGATCGATGGAGGCGGACCTGTATCCGAAGCGCAAGCCCGAAGTCGCCGACAAGGTGGACGGCGCCATCGGCGAGGGATCGCGATTTCACGAGCAATACGGCTACTACGCGCAGGGCGTCGCTCCGGACACGGCGACGCTGCCGCGGGGCTGGCAGCGGCGCTTGGTGCGCATCGAGAATGCCAATACCGAAGGCTATGCGGGCCTATGCCTGGAAGTGCACGACCTCGCGATCTCCAAATACGTCGCGGGCCGGGAAAAGGACCTCGAGTTCACGCGCGAGCTAGCGCGGCAGGGGATGACCGGCAAGAAAACCCTGTTGAAGCGTCTGGGAGAAACGGCGCTGGAGGCCACTCTAGCGCGGCTCGTGCACGGGGGAGTCGAACGGGATTTCCCGCGCCGGGGAGGTAGGCCGCGGTGGAGGTAGCGTGTCCGCGCTCATCGGGCTTGAGATTCCAACCTGATCTGGGCCGCCCGCGCGCAGCCCTGCATCACCTGGAAGTACCGCTGCACCCAGTCGGCCCCGATTTCGTAGGGATGCGGACCGTTGCCGCGGCCCCCGAGCATGCGGTTCTTGTTGTACGCGTTGTCGAACTCGGAGTGGTTCGATAGGAGCACGGTCGCGCCGGTGGCGGCGGCCTTCCCGGCCATGTGCCGCTGCGAGTCGATGTAGGTCTGGAAATTCCGGATTCCCGGGTCCGGAGTGTTGTTCACGAAATTGAAGGCCGTGCCGCCCGAGTAAGCCACGTTGACGCGCTTGCCGCGGTCGAGCACGGGAAAGGTGTAGGAGATCGTTCCCGGGGTATGGCCCGGGGTCAGCCACACGGTCAGGGTCTCGCCGCCTAGCGTGATCTTCATTCCGTCGGTAGCGACGATGTCGCGCTTGGGCGACATGGTCTTGTAGCGGTTGGGGAACCTCGCGACCTGATCCCAGTCGGGCCCGCCCATGACGATTCGGGCGCCGTAGCGGGACTGCAGCATCTCGGCGCCGCCGATATGGTCGCCGTGCGCGTGCGAAACGAGCACGTACTTGATGCTCTTCGGATCGAGGCCGAGCTTCTTCATCCCGCCGACGATCAGCTCCTCGGAGTTGTAGGAGTAGATCGTGTCGATGAGGATGATCCCCTCGCGGGTCGTCAGGGCCCACGAGGAGTGGATCTTGCCGCCGACGAAGTACAGGTTGTCGAAGACCCTGGCGGGCTCCGCGTACCAGGTGTCGCGCGCCGGGGCGTTCGCGGGATTCGCGATGTACGCGGGCAGTACGTCGCTCGAATCTTCGCCGCCGCTCTGGGGCAGGAGGCAGGTCCGGACCAGCGTGCCGAGGAACTCGAAACCGGCGGCGGTCTTCGCCGACTGCACCGCCGCCTGGGCCTCCGCGTCGAAGTCCCTCTTCGCCGGTGCCTGCGCCAAGGCGCTGCAGACTGCGAATCCGCCGACGAACGCAAGCGCGGCGGGTGAAAATCGTACGAGCTCTTTTCTCATATCTGCCCTTCTTCGACGTTCGCGGCTGCGAGTCCTCGACCGCGGAGCTTCGCTCACCCTGCTTTTCTAATTGTGAAGGCAAACGATACGGGTTTCCCCGATTTAGGCATGGTCGCCAGCACTGAGGGGCCGTGATTCGGCACTAGGGCCACGCAGGGCATATTGTCTCCGGGAACGGTCTTTTCGAGTTCGACCAGGACAACGTCCGCGCTCTCGCTCACGTTGACTATGCCCAGTGCATCGCAACCCGTGCCGGGAGGGAGAAAGATCGCAACAAGGTTGTTGACGTCAAGGTCAAGAGCGGGAAGCGCCGGGATGAACGCCGCCGTTGCGGTGAGGGCCGCCAGTTGGGTGGCGTCCGTTACTACGTGAAGCTGCTGGTTCTTTATGCTCTGTTGTATGCCTTGCGATACGACTGTGTAAGGAACATTCACAAAGGGAGTACCGGTAGTTTGGTTCGCGCTGCTGCCCGTGCAGGACGACAGCAACGGGCTGACCAGGCACAAGACGAGGTGGTGGATTCTCATTTGATTCTCCTTATCGGTACAGCCCCTGCTTCGCCAGCCACTCCTGGATGAGAGCGGCGACCTGCAGGTTGTTCCTGTCCATCATCAGCATGTGCGAGTTGCCGCGCATGCCGGCGCTCGGCAGATCGAGGATCTCGACCCTGCCGCCCGCTTTCGAGATCTCGCCGACGAAATCGACGCCGTTCTTCCTTATCTGCGGCCAGCGCGAGTCGAGCGCGATGTTGTCGCCGTAGACGACGAGCGTCGGGATGTTCTTGAGAACGGCCGCCTGCTTCGCGTCACCGATCCCCGCCGGTTCGACCGCGATCAGCGCGCGCACCTTGTCCGGCCGCGCCTGCGCGACCTTGAAACCGAACTGCCCCGCCTGCGAGTGAAAAAGAATCACGCAAGGGCACACGCGGTCCACCAGCGCGGTATACGCGCGGATGATCGCGTCGTCGGTGGTGGTCCAGCGCGGCACGCTCTGCTTCACGAAATTGTCGTAGGCCTCGACCGGGAACTGCAGGTTCGGCATCAGCTTCCGCTGCGCCGGGTCGGAGCTCCAGGAACCGAGACTTTGCCCGATGCGAAAGCGCTCGAAGGGATTCGCCTTGGCGAGGAACACCGGCTCCCCTTTGAAAATGTCCGGGCTCATCGCCCAGCCCGCGCGGCCGCGCTCCACCGCGTCGGAGTTGTATACGTCCCAGCCCTGCTTCACGAAGAAATTCAACCAGCCCTCGCGCCCGTCGGGCGTCGTCTCGTAAGTGACGCCCGTCAGGCCCCCGCCGTGCCACATCAGGAGCGGCACCACGCCGCGGCGGTTCGCCGGCAGAAAATACTGCACGTACATCGCCTCGACCGAGTACGTTCCGTTGAGATCGACCTTCGCCGGCACCCCGCCCGGCGTGAACACCACCTCC
>VBCT01000196.1:6669-12905 GCA_005882235.1 Betaproteobacteria bacterium | reverse complement strand
CAAGGGCGTTCTTCGCGAGCGGTTCGATCCGGCAGCGATCGCCCGCTCCTACGCGCAGCATGGCGCGGCCTGCCTCTCCGTCCTCACCGACGAACGTTTTTTTCAAGGCCGTGCCGAGGACCTTTCTGCGGCGCGAGCGGCGTGCGACCTCCCGGCTCTGCGCAAGGATTTCGTGATCGATCGCTACCAGGTGTACGAATCGCGCGCCATGGACGCCGATTGCATTCTGCTCATCGTGGCGGCGCTCGAGCTGTCGCAAATGCGCGAGCTCGAAGCTGTGTCGGCCTCGCTCGGCATGGCAGTGCTCGCCGAAGTGCACGATCGCGTCGAGCTCGACCTCGCCCTCGAGCTCGCCACCCCGCTGATCGGCATCAATAACCGGGACCTGCACAGCTTCGAGACCCGGCTCGAAACGACCCTCGCATTGGCGCCGCGGATTACGGCGCCGCGAATCGCGGTGAGCGAGAGCGGGATACTCTCCGCCGAGCACGCAGCGCGCTTGCGACAAGGGGGTGTTCAGGTATTCCTGGTCGGAGAGGCTCTGATGCGGGCCGATGACCCCGGAGGCGAACTGGGGCGCATATTCTTAACAGGTTGATTCGAATCGGGGTATCGTGTCGATGTTGCGAAAATGCAACATCGCGGGGTTCCGGATGAGTAAAACTTCACAGTTCTATTGAGCTTAAAAGGTTCGATGGGCAGAATTGCAACAACCTCGAAGAGGGGTTGGAGCGGGCGGCGCGGTGCGGCTGCCCTCGAGTCAAATATGAAGAGGAGAAATTCTCGATGAACAAGAAGCTAATGGCAGTGGCAGTCGCCGGCGCGCTGACTGCGCCGGGCCTCGCTGTTGCACAGGTCGGCGGCACCGCGGGCGTGTCGCTCTACGGTCGCCTCGACACCGCGGTCATGATTCAGAAATTTTCTACCGACGGCGCAGGACAGATTTCTGAGCTGAAAAAGAACGATATCTTTTCGCCGGGTAACGCGCTCGGCGTGCGCGGCAGAGAAGATCTGGGCGGCGGCACCGCGGCGTGGTTCCAACTGGAGGCAGGGGTTTGGCCGGATGGACGTCTCGATGCGACTGCGACCACCGGTTCTCACTTCGGCGGCAGGAACTCGGCGGTCGGCTTCTCGAGCGCCGCGGGCGATGTCCTGTTCGGGATCTGGGATTCGCCTTACAAGGTGGCCTACGGTACCGCCAATCTGGTGAACTCGGGCGGATTCGCGTCGTCCGGCATCATCATGGGGAACGGCGACACCACCGGTGCTTTGCCGAACGCGCAGTGCGGGACCGCGCTGAACAACGGCAACGGCTCGTTGACAATCGGGCCGAATGGCGTGTGCGCGACCGAAGCGAGCGGCAACAGCACATCGTGGTCCCGCCGGAACAACAACTCGATCCAGTACTGGTCGCCGGTGTTCAGCGGCGTGCAGTTCAGGCTCGCGACCGCGCTGGCCAACTATCAAGGAGCGGACAGCGCCGCCGGTGCAGTCGGCACTCAGAAGCCGAAATACTATTCCGGCAACGTGACCTATGCGCGCGGCCCCTTGGCGCTCGCAGCGGGGTATGAAAGCCACGAGGGATTCCGCCCGGGCGCAGCCGCCGGAGCGACTGCCAATCCGAAAGACAACGCGTTTCAGATCGGCGGCAAGTGGGATTTCGGCCTCGGCCAGGTCGGTGCGGGATACGAGCAGCTGAAATATAACGATAATGGCACCCTTGGCGGCAGCGGTGCGGCCGCCAACAACGGCGGGATGAAAGTGCCCTCCGCGGTTGTGAACGGCAGAGTCAACGCGGGTCCCGGCGCCTTCTGGGCGAGCTACAGCAAGAGCCAGGGCGGGAAGAGCTGCACTACGGCCAACATGGTGATCGGCAACGCAGCCTGCGGCGTCCAGGCGAAGATGACGGTCGTCGGCTACGACTATGTCATGTCCAAGCGCACCAAGATGTTCGCCGCTTACGCCAAGATCGACAACGGCTGGAACGGCACGGTGGGCTCGAACTACTACTACATCGCCGGCCCCGCAGCGCAGGGTACCGGGGGAGTCACGGGTGGCCGCGGTACCGCGGGTGGGCTTATCGCAGGCACCGACGTAACCACTTTGTCACTCGGCATACAGCACACGTTCTAGCGTCAATAGAAATAGCAGAAGCTCTAAAAGGGCGCCTTCGGGCGCCTTTTTTTTCGCGCGCGATTTGTGCCTTGAAGGAACCGGGGGAATTCGGGGGTATCATTCCGAACTCCGAGAGACGGGTTTCTCAATGGAAATCTCAAACACCACGCGCTTCGACCTGGATCGCTGCATCCTCGAGTTCGACAGGGCCGTGCGGATCCTGTACGGCGAGCCGGTCGCGCGCCGACCCAGTCCGGCTGATGGCGTCGCCGAGGAAGATCTTCGCGACGAAGTACGCCGCGATGCTGCGGCGCTGATGCGCGTGAACCACTGCGGGGAGGTGTGTGCCCAGGCGCTATACCAGGGCCAGGCACTGGCGTCTTCGAACGACGACCTCAAGGGCGCGCTCGCAAAGGCGGCACGCGAAGAGGCCGATCATCTCGCCTGGAGCGCTCAGCGCATACGCGAGCTCGGCGGGCGGTTGAGCCTGCTCAACCCCCTGTGGTACGCGGGTTCGATGGCTCTCGGTTATGCCGCCGGGCGGCTGGGCGAGCGCTGGAATCTCGGATTTCTCGCCGAGACCGAGCGGCAGGTCGAGCAGCATTTGCAAGGACACGTCGAAAAACTCGGAGGCCGCGACGCCAAGACGCGGGCCGTGATCGAGAGCATGCAAGGGGAAGAAGCCGGGCACCGGCGCACCGCCGAGGCGCTCGGGGCACGCGAACTGCCCGAACCGGCCAGGCTCGGTATGCGCCTGGCCGCACGCTTGATGACAACGCTCTCGTACTGGATCTAGCGCCGCGCGGGCTCAATCGGCGATGATTTCGTAATCGTGCGAAATCTTCGCAGTCTTTCCGAGCATGATCGAAGCCGAGCAGTATTTGTTGTGCGAGAGCTTGATCGCGCTTTCGACCATCGAGGGTTTCAGATCTTTGCCCCGTACGACGAAGTGCATGTGGATCTTGGTGAACACCTTGGGATCGGTTTCCGCGCGCTCTGAGCTCAGCAGGACCTCGCATGCGGAAATGCTCTGGCCGCTTTTCCTGAGGATCAGCACCACGTCGTAGGCGGTGCAACCGCCGGTTCCGGCGAGCACTGCCTCCATGGGCCGCGGCCCCAGGTTACGCCCTCCGCCTTCGGGCGCACCGTCCATGACGAAGGCATGGCCGCTTTCAGTTTCGGCGACAAAGGTCATGCCGTCGGAGCCCACCCATTTGACTTTGCACTCCATCGGACCAAGCGCTCACTTTAATGAATTGAATATGCTTACTATTCCAAGGATTCCTGATCTAGCCAAGCTTATCACCGCGGTGAGCGACCGTCACTGAAATGCGTTTGACACTTCGCTACTTCTTCAATAAAATCACGCGCTTTCGTCGCTATACGAGACGCAAGCCTCCACAGCCATGACGACTTTCACCGCCAAGTCCCATGAGGTCAGGCGCGACTGGTATTTGGTCGATGCCAGCGGCAAGGTGCTCGGGCGGCTTGCCGCCGAAATCGCTCGCAGACTACGCGGCAAACACAAGCCGGAGTTTACTCCGCACGTCGACACCGGGGATTATGTGGTCGTCGTGAACGCCGCTAAGCTCAGGGTTACGGGGAACAAGGGCGAGGCCAAGACCTACTATCGCCACAGCACCTACCCTGGCGGGGTCTATGCGACTACGTTTGCCAAGATGCAGGCGCGATTCCCGACCCGGGCGCTGGAGATCGCGGTCAAAGGGATGTTGCCCAAAGGGCCGCTCGGCTACGCAATGCTCAAGAAGCTGAAAGTCTACGCGAGTGGAGAACACCCTCACGCGGCGCAGCAGCCCAAGGCGCTCGAGATCAACGCATGATCGGAGAATACTATTACGGAACCGGCCGACGTAAGAGTTCCGTCGCGCGTGTGTTCATCAAGCCCGGCAAGGGTAATTTCATGGTGAACGACCGTCCGGCGAACGAATACTTCGCGCGTGAAACCGGGCAAATGGTCGTGCGTCAGCCGCTTGTATTGACCGACAAGCTGACCCAGTTTGACGTCATGGTGAACGTATCAGGAGGAGGAGAGTTCGGCCAGGCCGGGGCCGTGCGCCACGGCCTGACGCGTGCACTGATCGAGTACGACCCAGCGCTCAAGCCGCTTTTGAGCAAAGCGGGTCTGGTGACTCGCGATGCGCGCGAGGTCGAGCGAAAGAAAGTCGGCTTGCATAAGGCGCGGCGGCGCAAGCAATACTCCAAACGCTGATGTTCAGAGATTGGCACAAAAGAGCCGCCTTCCGGGCGGCTTTTTTGTTTGCGGTTCCCGTTTCAGCCGCGGGTCATGGGGCGACTCTCGATTGGAACCGGATTGGTAGACTGGCTTTCTGAGATAGTGATGATTAAAGTCGGCATCGTGGGCGGGACTGGCTATACTGGAATCGAGCTGCTGCGCATCCTCGCGCGCCACCCGCAATCGGAGCTCATCGCGATCACCTCGCGCAAAGAGGCCGGAACTCCGGTGGCGGAGGTTTTTCCGAGCTTGCGCGGGGTCGTGGCGATCGCGTACTCGGACCCGGTCAAATCGGACCTCGCCAAGTGCGATGTCGTGTTTTTCGCGACGCCCAACACTGTCGCAATGGGTGAGGCGAAAGCGCTCCTTGAGGCCGGCGTGCGCGTCGTAGATCTCTCGGCCGATTTTCGCATCAAGAACGTAACTGAGTGGGAGAAGTGGTACAAGGTCAAGCACGCTGCGCCCGAGCTTCTCGCTCAGGCAGTGTACGGTCTGCCTGAAGTGAATCGCGCAAAAATCAAGGGCGCGCGCCTGGTGGCGAATCCCGGGTGCTATCCGACCGCGGTTGAGCTCGGCCTGTTACCCCTTGCGGAAGCCGGGGCCGTCGACCTCGATCACTTGATCGCGGATGCGAAGTCCGGGGTGAGCGGTGCCGGAAAGAAGGCCGAGGAACATCTGCTCTTCTCTGAGGCTTCGGATAATTTCAAAACCTATAGTGTCTCCGGCCATCGTCATTGGCCAGAGATTCGGCAGGAGCTGGACGCAGCCGCAGGAAGAAGCGTGGGCCTCACGTTCGTGCCACACTTGGCGCCGATGATTCGGGGCATACACGCAACTCTGTATGCACGCATCACTGCTAACATCGGGTTTCAGAAGCTCTACGAAGATCGCTATCGCAACGAACCCTTTGTCGATGTGCTTCCTGGCGGAAGCGAACCGGATACGCGCTCGGTGCGGGCCACCAATACCTGCCGCATCGCGATCCATCGACCGAGTGGGGGAGATATGCTCGTCGTCCTCACAGTGATCGACAATCTGGTGAAGGGCGCTTCGGGACAAGCGGTGCAGAATATGAATATCATGTTTGGATTGGAGGAGACGATGGGGCTCTCGCATCTGGCCATTGTCCCCTGACTCGGCGAGCGGAGAATCCAATGTCCAAGCTTGTCAAACAATTCCGCCAGCGCTTCGGGATTTCTGCGCCGAAGATGACGGTCCGGACGCACGTCGCTTGGTACTGGCGCTGGCTTGGAATGCTGGTGTTCCTCTCGCTCGCGCTCGCGCTGGCGGCGTGGATGTACGACGCCGGGCGTCGTTTCGCCGGTTTTGATCGCAGCGAGCTGCAAAACGAATTCGCGAGACTTCGCGAATCGATGGGGCGGCTAGAGAGCGAGGCTGCGAGGTTGCGCTCGATCGCCAACGCCAGTGAGTCGCGCCTGAAAATCGAGCAAACTGCCCAAGCCCAGCTTGCCTCTCAGGTGAAGACGCTCGAAGACGAAAACAATAGACTCAAGGAAGACCTTGCTTTTTTCGAAAATCTCGTCCCGAGCGAGCGACGCGGCGAGAAAGTCAGTATCCACCGCTTCAAAGTGGAGCGCGACGTGCTTCCCGGAGAGTTTCGCTACCGGCTGCTCGTCCTTCAGGGAGGTAGGCTTGACCGCGAGTTTCACGGGTCTTTGCAGCTCGTGGTGGAGATGCAGCAGGAAGGCAGGGATGCTACAATCGTCATCCCCGAGTCAGCCGAGACAGGCAGCACTGCTTTCAAGCTCAACTTCAAGTATTTTCGTCGAGTTGAGGGAACATTTCGGGTTCCGGCGGGAGCCAGGGTGCGGACCATACAAGCGCGTATCCTGGAGAACGGGTCCAG
>VBCT01000196.1:0-6649 GCA_005882235.1 Betaproteobacteria bacterium | reverse complement strand
ATCAACCTTTCTTAGCAGGTAGGAAGCGCTATGTTTCGCAAGCAGCCTAGCAAGCCGCAAAATCGCATCGACAGCCTGATTGGTGTCGGCACGAAGATCGAGGGTAATGTGAATTTTACCGGAGGCCTTCGTGTCGACGGCGAGGTCGTCGGAAACGTAACAGCCGTTTCCGACGAACCCTCGACTTTAGTGCTCAGCGAAAAGGCTCGTATCGAAGGGGAAATCAGCGTATCGCATCTGGTCGTGAACGGCGAGATCACGGGGCCGGTATACGTGGCCGAGTTCCTCGAACTCCAGTCGCGTTCTAGGGTCAAAGGAGATGTGCATTACAACAGCCTGGAGATGCATCTCGGCGCTATAGTCGAGGGGCATCTGGTACACCGCTCGGGCGAAGCGAAAACCGTGGAGTTGAAGCTCGCTACGAGCAAGCCCGCGGTCTAAGGTGGTAATGACTTCTTCTGGCTTGAATACCGGTGCCGCAGCCCCATGTAGCTGGCTGGCGCGGTTGACCGCGTCAGGTCCCGGCCCGATAATGGGGTTTGCAACAGGAGTTGAGCCATGAATGCAGTCGCAGAGATGCCCGCCCCGCTTGTTTTCACCGACAGCGCCGCCAACAAAGTCAAGCAATTGATTGACGAGGAAGGCAATACCGAATTGAAGCTGCGCGTGTTTGTGACCGGCGGCGGCTGCTCCGGATTTCAATACGGATTTACTTTCGACGAAGTAAAGAGCGACGACGACACGGTGATGGAGAAAAACGGTGTGATGTTGCTCATCGACCAGTATCTCGTCGGCGCCGAGATCGACTACACCGAAGGCCTCGAGGGTGCGCAGTTCGTCATCAAAAACCCCAACGCGACGAGCACCTGCGGTTGCGGTTCGTCTTTCTCCGCATAAGTCCATTGGGATCCTGAAGCGGGGGCGCTAGGTCGCCGCTTTGTTTTTGGGTTTTTTCGCAAAAGCTCGCCGTGGATCAAGCCGCGTAAATCGCACCGAGCACCCGCGGGCTCTTCGCACCGGTGACTTCGGGAAGATTTCCGGTCTCTCCCTTCAGCGCCCGCCGTGCGAGCCAGGCAAAGGCCATCGCTTCCACCCAGTCCGGATGAATTCCGAGCCGCTCGGTCGAGGCGATTTTCATGCCGGGTAGTTCCCGCGTGATGCGCATCACCAGGTCGTAGTTGCGTACTCCACCACCGCACAAGTAAACCTCCTCTGCGCCTGGGCAGTACTTTGCAATGGCCTTTGCGACACTGCGCGCCGTGAGCTCGGCCAACGTGGTTTGCACGTCCCCGGCCGCGTGCCTTCCGACGCCGAACCGATGTAGCCAATCGGAACTGAAGTGATCTCGGCCCGTGCTCTTGGGCGGTGAACGGTGAAAATAGGGATCCGCAAGTAGCCTCTTCAGTAAGGGTGCAACCGGCCGTCCCCGAGCGGCAAGCGCCCCGCCGCGATCGAAATCGTGGCCGAATCGCTCACGCATCCAGGCGTCGAGCAGAACGTTGCCGGGTCCCGTGTCGAAGCCTGTTACGGGTCCCTCGCGGGGAAGATCGGTCAGATTGGCTATGCCGCCGAGATTGGCGATGACGCGGTGGCGGCGCGAGTCCCGGAAAACAGCCGCATGAAACGCAGGTACAAGCGGCGCGCCCTGTCCGCCCGCAGCGATGTCGCGGCTCCTGAAGTCGGCGACCACCCTGATGCCGGTGCGCTCTGCAAGCCACGCAGGATTGCCGAGCTGCAAGCTGTACCCGGAGCCCGGCCGATGACGCACTGTCTGCCCATGACAACCGATGGCGGATACGTTTCGCGCGGGGATGCCGTGTTTCTCAAGCAGGCGATCGGCTGCCTTCGCATATAGCCTCGAGAGTTCAATCCCTGCAAGCGCTGCACGATGCAGCTCGTCGCGGGATGTCTCGTGCAGGGCAAGCAAAGTCGCTTTCAGGCTCTTCGGATACGGTAGAAACGCGGCCCCCAGAAGAAAGGGCCGGCCCCGCAGATCGACGAGCACCGAATCGACGCCGTCGAGGCTCGTGCCCGACATCAAACCGATGTAGATCCCGGAAGATGCTGATCTCGTGGAACCGCTCACTCGAGCAGGGCTAGGTCGCCGCTTTTCAAAAGATCCAGTCGCGCGATGACCGGCTCGGCGGTACGCCTGAACGCGGCCAGTTCGATTGCGAGAATCGGCTGTGCTGTCGGGAACGCCATGGTCAGCGGATTGCGGTTCTGGTTGTGGAGGTGGAATTCGTAGTGAAGGTGGGGGCCGCTGGCCCAGCCGGTTTGCCCGACGTATCCGATGATTTCGCCTTGAACGACGCGCCTGCCCGCCCTCAACCCCAGTGCGAAATTCCTCAGGTGTGCGTAGTACGTACTGTATCCCCCGTGGTGCCTGAGCACGATGAGGTTTCCGTACCCGTTCCGCCGTCCCGCGAACGAGACGACACCGTCACCGGTCGACTTCACCCTTGTTCCGATCGGGGCTCCGTAGTCGACCCCCTGATGTGCGCGCCACTGCTGGAAAATCGGGTGCCGGCGCAGGCCGAATCCCGAGGTGACACGCGAGAATTCGAGGGGCGAGCGTAGAAATACCTTGCGCAGGTTCTCGCCGTCCGGTGTGTAATAGCCGCCCCTTTCCCAGGGATCCTGAAACCAGACCGCGCGGTAGGTCTTCCTCTGGCTGTAGAAGTCGGCCGCGAGAACTCGCCCGAATCTGATCGTTTTGCCGCCGTGGTAGAAAGTTTCGAAAACGACCCCAAAATGGTCCCCGCGCCGCAGATCGCGATGAAAATCCACGTCGCCTCCAAAGATGTCTGCAAGCTGGACCGCAATTCCGTCCGGAATCCCCGCCGCATCGGTCGCTGCGAAGAGCGAGGTCTTGATCTCACCTGATCTCATCTCTATTCCGCGCGCCACATCGGCCTGCTGCTCGAATCTGCTGAAGCTGTCGCCCAGGCGATCCACCGAGAGAAGCGTGTCCCTGTCGGTGAGGAACGATATCGAGCGCAGTCTGCCGACCTCGTCGACTCTTGCTTGGACGGTCGTTCCGGGAAGCAGAAGGCGGAACGGCCGCGCGGCACGCGAAGAGCGCAGAAGTGTCGCTGCTTCGTCCTCATCGGCCCCGAGCCGCTCGATCAGGGTGGCCAGTGTGTCGCTGCGTTTGAAGCGATCTTCCTGAAAGTAAATGATCGTTCCCGAGTCGCCGACCGAGGTCGCGGACAGGGCGAGCGGCTCGATGACAATCCGGACGGGAATCGGTTCCGGCACGTGCTCGACCATGCCGAATGCAGCCACCACGCCGAACAGCGGCACGGCGACCGCCAGCCATCGGAGGCGCCTTCCGCCGGAGCGCGTTACAATTCCAATCTCGTCGTTATGCATGATCGGCAGCGGGTTGAATCAAAAAAGTCTAACAAATAAACGCTCGATCAGCCATCCGCACACCCATGAGCGACATCGACCACCAACTGAGAGTCATCAAGCGCGGCTGCGATGAACTGATCGTCGAGGCCGAGTTGCGCGAAAAGCTCAAATCCGGACGGCCGCTGCGAGTGAAGCTCGGCCTGGACCCGACTGCGCCCGACCTGCATCTCGGTCACACGGTGGTGATCAACAAGCTGCGCCAGTTTCAGGACTTGGGCCATCACGTCCAGTTTCTGATCGGGGATTTCACGGGGATGATCGGTGACCCAAGCGGCAAGAACGCGACGCGACCGCCGCTCTCGCGGGAGCAGATACTGCGGAACGCGAAAACCTATCAAGATCAGGTTTTCAAGATCCTGGACGCCAATAAGACTGAAGTCCTGTTCAATTCCAGGTGGTCCGACGAGCTGGGTGCGGCCGGTTTGATAGGCTTGGCTGGAAAATGGACGGTCGCGCGTATGCTCGAGCGCGACGATTTCGGCAAGCGTTATGCGACCCGGCAGCCCATCGCCATCCACGAGTTTCTCTACCCGCTCATGCAGGGGTACGATTCAGTAGCGATGAAATCCGAAGTCGAACTCGGGGGAACTGACCAGAAGTTCAACCTGCTGGTGGGGCGCGAACTCCAGAAGCACTACGGTCAGCCGCAGCAATGCATCCTGACGATGCCGCTTCTCGAAGGGATACGCGGCGTCGACAAGATGTCGAAGTCGCTCGACAACTACGTCGGTATCAACGAATCCCCGGAAGCGATCTTCGGAAAGTTGATGTCGATCTCCGATGAGCTGATGTGGCGCTACTTGGAGCTGCTCTCCTTCGAATCCCTGGAAACGCTCGCCAAGTGGAAGAAGGAGGTCTCCGGGGGTCGCAACCCGCGCGACATCAAGGTGCTCCTCGCGCGCGAGATCGTCACTCGTTTTCACGGCGCCGCTGCGGCGGAGCGCGCCCAGGCCGATTTCGAGGCGCGTTTCAAGCATGGCGCGATGCCCGAGGGCATTCCTGAAATTACAGTCAAGGTCCACGGTAAATCGACACCGGGCAAAGTTCCCGAGATGGCGATCACGAAGGTACTCAAGGAGTCGCAGCTGGTCTCCAGCGCGTCGGAGGCCCTGCGCATGATCGAGCAGGGCGGCGTGCGCATCGACGGCGAGAAGGTCACCGACAAGGGATTTTCCGTGAAGCGGGGGGAAACGGTCGTGTTGCAGGTCGGCAAACGCAAGTTCGCGCGGGTGACCCTCGCCTGAGAGGCCGGTACGCGGGCGGGGCAGCTTGCCTTCGCAGCGGCCCATTTGCGAGACTATGACGTTGTGCTATCGTGTCGGCGGCCAAGACAGCTCGGCTCTCAATAACACCCAAGGAGATTCTCATGGAACGTGCCCGGATCAGAAAAACAGCCCTTTCGCTCGCGGTGGCGGGGGCCTTCGCCGGGGGCGCTTCGCAAGCGCACGCTTCCGCGTTCGCCCTGATCGAGCAGAGCGCAAGCGGCCTGGCTAACTCATATGCGGGAGCTGCGGCGGCCGCCGACGATGCGAGCATCATCTTCTACAACCCTGCCGGCATGAGCCTGCTGCCCGGCGGAATGCAGGTCTCTGCCGGCCTCGCGCTCATCAACCTGTCCGTGAAGTTCAGCGATTCGGGTTCCACTGCGCCGGCGGGAATTGGTTCGCTGGGAGGCAACGGCGGAGATGCAGGAGACCTCTCTGCGGTTCCGAATGTGTACTTTGCGATGGATGTTGCGCCGAATTGGAAGGTCGGCGTCGGCGTGGGCGTGCCATTTGGCTTGAAAACAGAGTACGACCCCACGTGGGTGGGCCGGTTCCAGGCAATTAAATCGAACATTAGTACCCTCAACATCAACCCATCGGTCTCGTACAAGCTGGATGACAAGATGTCCTTCGGCTTCGGCTTGAACTATCAACAGATCGACGCCGAACTCAGCAGGGCCGTCGTAATCGGGCCGGGCGCTGAGAGCGTCGCTACCGTCAAGGGCAAAGATACTTCCTGGGGGTTCAACGCCGGTGCTATGTTTCAGGCGACTCCTGATACGAGACTCGGGGTTTCGTACCGGTCTTCGATCAAATATAACGTCAGTGGAACAGTGAATGTCGCTGCGGTTCCCGCCCTGAACGGCGACGCGAACCTCGACGTCAAGATGCCGGACACGTTTTCGATCGCGTTGAATCATCGGCTCGACTCGAAGTGGACCTTGCTCGGGGATGCGACGCGGACGGGCTGGGCCAAGATCAAGGATTTGACGATCGTCACCAGTAACGGTCAGCCCCCGAGTGTCACGCCCGAGAACTTCAAGAACACGTGGCGTGTCGGCGTCGGAGCGACCTATCGCTATAGCGATGACTGGTCGATCAAGACGGGCCTCGCCTACGACCAAACACCTGTCAACGATACCGATCGCACTCCACGGCTGCCCGACAACAATCGCATATGGCTGTCGGTTGGCGGCCAATACAAGTTGTCGAAGGACGGGACGCTCGACTTCGGGTACGCGCATCTGTTTATCAAGGACGCTTCCATCAATCAGAACGCCGGAAGCGCAGCTGCCAACGGACAGCTTGTCGGAACTTACAAGGGCACCGTCGACGTTCTCGGCGCGCAATTCGCGTACCGTTTCTAAAGTTCGTCGACGCCGAAAGGCAGTCCCGCAGACCCGGTGAGCGACGAATCGCTCACCGGATTTTCCCCTACACTCCCGGCGCCTCGAGAAGGGACTGGAGGATGGCGCGGACCCATGCCACAGCGGCGCTAATACTGCTTGCAGGTTGCGCGATGATCGAGCGCTCGCCTGAGCGCGTCGTCGTCATGACTTCTGTCACCCAGTTCTCGTCAGGCGAGCCCGGAGAGACGTTGCCACTGGGCTGGCGTGCCTGGACCGTCGGGAAGTACAAAAAAGCCACCGAGTACAGTCTCGTCAAGGAGGATGGCCGGACCGTCATCCTGGCCTCCGCCAACGGTTCCGCGTCAGGTCTTTCGCAGGACGTGCGAGTTGACACCAGGGAGTTTCCCCTTCTCAGCTGGCGCTGGAAAGTGCCCGAGCTGATCGCGGGCGCCGACAACACACGGCGCAACCGCGAGGATTCCCCCGTCCGCATGATCGTCACTTTTCAGGGCGATACCTCGAAGTGGTCGTTCGAGGACAGGCTCTTCGCGAGCCAGATGAAGATGTTGACGGGCTACGAGATGCCCTACGCGACGCTGATGTACATCTGGGAGAACC
>VBCT01000195.1 GCA_005882235.1 Betaproteobacteria bacterium | reverse complement strand
ATTCGTTCCACGCGATTCTCACCCCGACAAGCTCGTGATCGTTGCGCCGTGGACGCCGCGCGCCGCCGCGCTGAACGCGCGAGCGGGAGGGCCGTGGGCAGTACGCCCGGCGGTGCCGGTCAGGAATCGAACTTCTTGAACAGAACGGGAGCGAGCGCCACCAGCGCGACGAGTATGAGGGCGGCCAGGGGCGCGCCGTGCGCCATGATCGCCAGGGGAAGAGCGACGAACACCAGGACGAGAATCCACGGAGGCAGGGCGCGGCTGTACTTGAGGTAGGCGAGGAACCCTGCGGGGACCCGGACGCGCTTCCCCCGCTCCGAGCGGTCTCTTTGCGCCGCCCTTTCCTCGAGCCAGATCAGGAACACGTAGAGCTGCCCCACCACTCCGCACAACCACACTGCCGCACCGACGAGCAGGGCGAAGAACCTACCAGCCGGACCGTCCTGAACATGACATCGATGGAGCATATGGTGCTGACGAGGAAGAAGATGAGAACGACGGGAAGCACGGCCCATATGCGGGACCCGACATAGTCGCGGAAGACCTCGTCGTTCTGGAATTTGAGCGCGAAGTCGTACGCGTCGCGCAGCGCCCTGCGCGGGCGCAGCTGGTCGAGCATGTCGTCCGTCGCAGCGCGCAATTCGCGCTCGTCGAGCCTTACTCCACGGAGCCGCCACCGAAAGATCTTCACGGAGGGCATCCTAAGACCATCCGCGGGCCTATGCAAATGTCATGGGACCCGCGACGAGCGCCGCCATCGTGTAAGCTTCAGCAGGTGAAGACCATCGCGATCGAAGAGCATTTCATCACGCCGATGTACCGGCAGAAGGTCGCCGCGAACGAATTCCGGAATTTCTATCTGACCTCCCGCAGCGAGCAGATCGGCCACGACATCGTCGAGCAGAATTCGGACCTCGGCGCGAAACGCCTCGCGCACATGGACGCCGCCGGAATCGACGTGCAGGTGCTCTCTTTCGGTTCACCCGGGCCTCAAGGCTTCGGCGCGGACGTCGCGATCCCCATGGCGAAGGACGCGAACGATCTCGCGCACGAGGCGGTCAAGGCGCACCCGGACCGTTTCGCCGCTTTCGCCGCGCTCGCGACGGCCGATCCGGGCGCAGCGGCCGATGAGCTCGCGCGCTGCGTCACCCAACTCGGCTTCAAGGGCGCGATGATCCACGGCCACACCCGGGGGAGTTTCCTCGACGAGAAGAAATACTGGGTGATCTTCGAGCGCGCCCAGGCGCTCGACGTGCCGCTCTACCTGCACCCCACCCTCCCGCACCCCGACGCGGTCAAGGCCTACTTCCAGGGATACGAGGACCTCGCCCGGGCGGGCTGGGGTTTCGCGGTGGACACGAGCTGCCATTTTCTGCGGATCGTCTTCTCCGGCGTGTTCGACGCCTACCCGCGCCTCAAGATCATCCTCGGGCATCTGGGCGAAGGATTGCCTTTCGCGATGCACCGGCTGAACGATCACACCTGGCGCGCTGCCGCGCGAAGAGGTCTCAGGAAAACGCCGCTCGAGTACCTGAGGGACAATCTGCTCGTCACGACGAGCGGCAACTGGTACGAGCCCGCGTTCCTGTGCACGCTGCTCGCGCTCGGCGCGGACAACATTCTCTTCGCCGTGGACTGGCCCTACGAGCCGAACACCGCGGGAATGGAATTCCTGAAAAAGCTCTCGATCAGCGACTCGGACCGCGAGAAGATCGCGCACCGCAACGCCGAGCGCATCCTGCGGATGTGATGCCGGCGCGTCTCCCATCTCCGTGTGGTGGCGCACAGAGAAGCCTGCCGAGTAGGGCATAATGGGCGAGAGAGAGGGCCATATGGACGGAATAGGGTTGAGGGCGAGCGGCGGGCCGGGCCGGTCGTCGGCTCGAAGATAGGCCACCGTCATTTCCCATCCCGATCAACCGTGGGCAATTCGCGTATCGCGAGCGGATTCCAGCGAAGCGCTGGATCGCCTGATGGGCGCCTGGTACAAGGGGGTCATGGCCGGAGGGGGTCTGAACGGAGCGATCGGGTTCGACTCGCACATGGAGCGCGGGGATTGGGAAAGCGCAAAGCACAGCATCGAGCGGACCTACGGCCGCTCGAGCCGCGCGCACCGGCTCACCCTGGATACTCTGAGCGCCGCAATCCAGAGCAGAAGGATGCTCAGCCCCAAGGCTGACGGGCTGATTGGCTAGCCGGCAGGCCTCGGCGTGACGTGCCCGCACTTTCCGCAGGTGCGGCGCGACTCTTCCGAATAGAACTCCTCGTAGACGCGCGACACCGGATCCTCGCGGTAGTCGGCGACGTGCCGGACCGCCTGGTACAGCTCCGCGTGGCACTTCTCGCAATACCAGAAGAAGCGGTCCCTCTCGTCGGAGCGGCGCTTGCGCTCCAGCACGAGCAGGAACGAGTCGGGGGAGAAGCGCGGCGAGTGCCGCACGCCGGCCGGGCAGTAGATGATCTCGCCTTCGCGGACGAGCGCCACCTTCTCCGCGCCCTCGGGCGTGAGGTAGTGCAGGTTCATCTCGCCCTTGATCATGTACATGACTTCGTCGCTCGGATCCGCGTGGAACTCGCTGCGCTGGCGGCGCCCGCGCGCGACGAAGGCGATGGTGTCGGGCGCCTGCCAGAGAATGCTCACCGGCTTGACGCTCTTGCTGATGCCCTCGGAAACCTCCGCGAGGCTGACCGCCTTGAGTTCTGTCATTTGCGTCCTTGCTCCCGTTCCAAATCCGTTACGCTGTCACGTCGGAGATTGTAAGCGCAAGGGATAGGTAAACGGTAAGATCGCAACACTGTCGGTTCTTGGCAAATGAAAACAGCGAACGCGGCTGCGACCCTCGCTAGCGTCGTCTTTCTGAAAATCCAGGAGTTCGCCCGCAGGCCTGTCCAGGAACAGGCGCGCCTGCGGGCGCAGCTCGAAGCCGTAGTGGCGGTGACCACCGTGGAGCTCGCGCCCGCGAGCCGCATCGTGCTCGACGCCGCGGACGGGGCCGCCATCGTGGTTCTCGGCGATCCCAAGGGAGCGTTGCGCCTGGCCGAGCGCGCGCTCGCCGCGACGGCGGCCGGGCTCCCCCTTTGCGTCGGGGTCAATCACGGCGCCGTGCAGCTGGCGACAAGCGGTCGGCACGACGACGGGCTGATCGGCGACGGCATCGCCGTGGCGGCGAGCGTTGCCGAGTTTGCTTCGCCCTCGCGCCTGCTGATGTCGCGGTCCTTCCGCGACGCCATGGCCGATGCCTCACCGGGGCTCGAATCCGGCCTTTTTCCGGCGGGGGTTTTTACCGATGCGGGGCTTCGGACCCACGAGCTGTTCAGCCCGGACGGGCGGGTGGCCGAGCGAAGGCGGACACGCTTCTTCGCGCTGAGCGTCGCGGCCGTGATCGGACTCATCGGGGCCGGCGTCGCAGCCCGGGTGTCTGCCGAGGGTCACCAGAAGTTCGTGGACGGCGTTGTCGTCAAAATCCGGCAAACGATCGCGCAGGGCGAGAGGGTCCTCGGCGGCGTGATCGAAAAAGTCCGATGGCAAAAAAGAAACTGACCAAGATCGGCCGCTACAAGATCCTCGGCGAGCTGGGCCGCGGCGCGATGGGGATCGTCTACGAGGCCGAGGACCCGGCTCTCGACCGCATCGTCGCGCTGAAGACCATCATCCTTTCGGACGACGCGGAAGGACGCAAGGAATTTCACAAGCGGTTTTTCCTCGAAGCCAAAGCGGCGGGCAAGCTCACGCACCCCCATATCATCACCGTCTACGATTTCGGAGAGGAAGGCGACCTCGCCTACATGGCGATGGAGCTCCTCAAAGGAATCGAGCTCCGCGCCAAGATGCTGAAGGGCCCGATCTCCACCGTCGAGGCGGTCGATATCGCGGAGCAAGTGGCCGACGGCCTCGGCTACGCGCACGAGCGCGGCGTCGTCCACCGCGACATCAAGCCGAGCAACATCATGCTGCTGCCGCGCGGGCAGGTGAAAATCATGGACTTCGGGATCGCGCGCGTGCGCGATCCCGATCACAAGACGAGCACGGGCGTCGTTCTCGGCACGCCCCGATACATGTCCCCCGAGCAGGTGGCGGGATCGGCGGTCGACCACCGGTCGGACATCTTTTCGCTCGGGATCGTGCTCTACGAGATGCTCACCCGCGCCTCGTTGTTCGCAGGCGCGGACACGCCGCAGATCCTGCACAACGTCGTCCATGTCGAGCACATGCCGCCCTCGCGGCTGAATCGCGAGGTGCCCTCGATGCTCGATTTCGTGATCGCAAGGGCGCTCAAGAAAGACGCTGCGGTGCGCTACCAGGACGTCTACGAGCTTGCCGCCGACCTGCGCAGCTGCCTCGCCGAGCTCGGCGGCCGCAAGCGCACGGCAGAGAAGGACGCGGACGGCGATCAGGACATCACGAAGACCGTGAAGCTCGATGTGGACACGGAGAAGACGCGACTCGCGCCCGCGGCGCGCGCGATCGGGTCCGACACCCGCCTTCCCCTGTCGCGGCAGTTCGACTCTTCCGAGGCGCTGGGGCGGCTTTCCGCTCCGACGAAGCGCGATCGCGAGCTGCTCGCCCGGCCTCCGCGGCCGGTCGGTTTCCTCCGGCGCCTCAGAAACGATCCCGGGCCGCGCCTGTTGTTCATCGCCGCGCTCGCCGCGGCGCTCGTCGGCGGCGCGATCGCGTTCGCGTGACGCCGTTCGCTCGTCGCTATTCCGACTTGATGCCCGCCGCCTTCACCAGCGCGGCATTGACGGCGATCTCCTCGCGGAGATAGGCGTTGAACTGCTCGGGGTTGTAGTCCATCGGCTCGGCGCCGAGGCGCGCCATCTTCTCGCGCACGTCGGCCGCACGCAGCGCCTTCGCCGTTTCCAGATAGAGATGGTTTACGACCTCGCGCGGCGTCTTCGCCGGTGCGAACATCCCCACCCAGAAGTTGTAATCAGAGTTCGGGACGCCCGCTTCGAGCGTGGTCGGCAGGTCGGGCAGCGCGAGCGAGCGCCTCGTGCTCCCCACTGCGAGGGCGACGAGCTTGCCGTCCTTCAGCAGCGGCAGCACTGCGTTGACGGGGCAGAAATAGAAATCGACGCGGCCCGTGACGATTTCAGTAAGCGCTTCCGGCGAGCCCTTAAAAGGGACGTTGACGGTCTCGATGCCGGCTCCGAGACGAAAGCGCTCGGCGTTGAGGTGCGTCGCGCTGCCGATGCCGACGGAGGCGGAATTAAGGGAGCCGGGCTTCGCTTTCGCCGCAGCGACGAGCTCCTTCACCGAGCGAATGCCCTTCGAAGGCGCCATCACGAGCACGTTGGGCAGCAAAGCAAGGGGCACGACGCCGGTCAGGTCGCGAAGCGTGTCGTACGGCAGGTCCCTGTACGTGGACGGTGTGACCGTATACGACGAGGAGTGCACGAAAAGCGTGTAGCCGTCGGGACCGGATTTCGCCACCACCGCCGCGCCTATGGTGCCCCCCGCGCCGGGGCGGTTCTCGATCACGATTGGCTGCCCAAGCTGGGGCGAAAGCCTCTCCGACACGGTGCGCGCAATGA
Source organism: Betaproteobacteria bacterium (assembly GCA_005882235.1). GTDB lineage: Bacteria > Pseudomonadota > Gammaproteobacteria > Burkholderiales > SG8-39 > VBDM01. Next base: position 3,520 of record VBCT01000195.1, on the reverse strand, counting down.
TGTCGGTGCCGCTCCCTGGCGTGAACGGTACGATGACCTTGATCGGTTTCGCCGGCCAGGCCTGCGCCCATGCGGCGGACTGCGCGGCGCACAGCGCAATCGCGCCGGCTGCCATCCACCTCATATATGGCTGCACGATTCGCGCATCTTTATGCATAATCGAACCCGAACGATACGCTTTGTCGTCCCGATGTCGGGCCAATCTGAAAGAAGTCTAACTCGACCGAGCCCTTGATGCCGAATTGGTTCAGGAGAGCCACAAAGTCGGCGCCCCAGGCGAATGCCGCGCCGCGCGCAGATGGCGGAACAGCGGACGAGCGCGCTCGCGACGGATTGCAACATCACCAGGCGGGGCGCCTCCGCGAAGCCGAAGCGGCATACGCGGACGCCCTGCGTCTCGATCCGCAGAATATCGACGCCTTGCACTTTTCAGGGGTGATCGCCTATCAGGAGGGCCGGCACGAGGAGGCTCATCGATTGATATCGCAGGCGCTATCCCGGAATCCAGCCAATCCACCCGCGCACAACAATCTGGGCAACGTGTGGATGAAGCAGAGAAGACTGGCGGAAGCGACGGCGAGCTTCGAGCGAGCTATTGCGCTGCAGCCGGACTACCTCGACGCGCATCTGAATCTCGCCAGCGCCTGGATCGCGCAAGACCGGCCGGAGCAGGCGATTCCCTGTTATCGCAGCGCTTTGCGCCTCCTGCCAGGCTCGTACCGCCTGCGTCTGGACTTGGCGCAGGCGTTCGCGACCCTCGGTCGGCCCGGCGAGGCGATCGAGTCCTGCCTCGACGCGATTCGCATCGACCCTGAATCCCCGGAGGGCCATTCCAACCTCGGGCACTTTCTCAGAGAGGCCGGTCGGCTCGACGAAGCGGCTGCCTCGTGCCAAAGAGCTCTCGCTCTCAGCCCCGATTTCGGGCCGGGGCTCTCCAATCTGGGGGACGTGCTCAAAGACAAGGGACAGCTGCAGGAGGCCGTTGCCTGCTACAGGAGGGCGATCGCGCTGCACCCCAACGTGGCGGGGGTCCGCTACAACCTGGGAGTCGCGCTCTCGGATGCCGACCGCCCCGAAGAAGCCGTCGCCTGCTTTCGCGACGCGCTCGCGATCGAGCCGGAATTCGCCGAGGCGCGCTGGGCCCTCGCCATGGCGCAGCTACCCGCAGTATGCGAAAGCGACGCAGACCCGGAGCGCCATCGTCAGGCGTTCGCACGTGAGCTGGAGGGGCTGGAGGGCTGGTTCGCCGGCGCGCGCCTTACCCTCGGCGCCAAGGCGGTCGGGACGCATCAGCCGTTCTACCTCGCGTACCAGGAGTACAGCAACCGGCCCCTGCTCGAGCGGTATGGGGGCCTTTGCGTGCGCATCATGGCCGAATGGTCGCGTCGGCAGGGCCTGGCGGCCCCATCGAGCGAGCGCCGCCGAGCGCCGCAAGGGCGGGCTGGTCCGTGTGGGAGTCGTCTCGCCGCATTTCCGAAACCATTCGGTGTGGAACGCGATCGTCAAAGGCTGGTTTCAGAAGCTGGACCCGACCCGTTTCGCTCTCGAGGCATTCCACCTCGGATTCGACCACGACGGGGAAACCGCTTTCGCCCGCTCGCACGCTGCCCACTTCGAAGAGGGAGCGCGCGGGCTGTACCAGTGGGCGCAGGCGATCGTCGATAGGCGCCCGGACGTGCTCGTCTATCCCGAGATCGGGATGTTCCCGATGACGGTCCGGCTGGCGAGCCTGCGCCTTGCGCCGGTACAGGTTACGACCTGGGGACATCCAGAAACCAGCGGATTGGCGACGATCGACTACTACCTGTCCGCGCAGGACATGGAGCCGGCCGATGGGCAAGCTCACTACACGGAGCGGCTCGTGACCTTGCCGCACCTGGGTTGCTCCTACCAGCCCACCCAGATCGCACCTGCGGATCCGGGTCTGGCCGAGCTGGACTCCGCCTCGGACGCTCCCGTTTTCGTGTGCCCCGGCGTGCCGTTTAAGTACGCGCCCCAGCATGACCAGGTACTCCCTGGAATCGCCCGTGCGCTGGGACGCTGCCGCTTCGTATTCTTTCGCCACGGGTCCGGAGAATTGTCGAACAAGCTGCGGCGGCGCCTCGAGCTCGCATTCGCACGCGACGGACTGGATTTCGGCGATTTCGGCGTCTTTGTCCCCTGGCTGGATCGACCGTCATTCTACGGATTGCTGCAACGCGCAGACGTGCTGCTCGATACCATCGGCTTCTCAGGTTTCAACACCGCGATGCAGGCCGTGGAATCCGCCTTGCCGATCGTCACCGTGGAGGGGCGCTTCCTCCGCGGCAGACTGGCGAGCGGCATTCTCAAGCGCATGAGGTTGCAGGAGCTCGTTGCCTCGTCCCCGGAGGAATACGTGGCCGTCGCGACAAGACTCGCACGCGACGGCGAATATCGCAAGAGCATACGAGGGCGCATCGAGGCTGGTCGCCATATCCTCTTCGACGATGACGCACCGATACGCGCGATGGAGACCTTTCTCGCAGAGGCGAGGCCGGCCACTTGAAAGCCCCTCCTTTCGAGTATGCCCGCGCCGCATCGGTCGCCGAAGCCTGCGAGCTGCTTCGCCGCCACGGCGACGGCGCGAAGCTCCTCGCCGGCGGCCAGAGCCTCGTGCCGATGATGGCGATGCGCCTGGTGCGGCCCGCGTGGCTCATCGACATCAACGAGATCGCCGCGCTCAAGTTCGTTTCCGTCGAAAAAGATGCCGTGCGCACCGGCGCCTGCACGCGGCAGTGCACGATCGAGCGCGACCCGGCTCTCGCCGCGCGCGTGCCGCTCCTCGCGCAAGCGCTCGCCTGGGTGGGGCACGTGCAGACGAGGAACCGCGGCACCTTGGGCGGCAGCCTCGCGCACGCCGATCCGTGCGCCGAGCTGCCGCTCGTCGCGCAAGTGCTCGGAGCGCGCATGCTGCTGCGCTCAGGGAGCGGCACGCGCACGCTCGAAGCCGAGAGATTTTTCTCCGGTCCCATGGCGACGTCCGCGCGATCCGATGAATGCCTCGAGGAAATCCATTGGCCAGCGTGGTCCTGGCGACACACGGGCTCCGCTTTCACCGAAATCTCCGTGCGCCACGGCGACTTCGCGATGGTCGCGGCCGCGGCCCAGATCGCGATCGACGGCGACGGGCGCTGCGTACGCGCGGCATTCGGCCTGGGGGGCGCCGGGGGGACGCCGCTCGCGTTTCCGAAGATCGCAGCACGCCTGGTCGGCACGCGTCTCGACGACGCGGCGGTAAACGACGCAGCCCACGCCGCGGCGACCGAAACGGAGCCCGGCAGCGACCTCCACGCAAGCGCCGAATATCGCCGGCACCTCGCCGGCGTGCTCGCAGCCCGGGCGCTGCGCGAAGCGCGCGAAAGAGCGCGAAGCCGGTGAGCGAGACGCTTCACGCGGTATCGGTCGAAGTCAACGGCAAGCCGCGATCGGCCCATGTGCCCGCGCGCCTGTCGCTGGTGGACTGGTTGCGCGAAGACCTTTGCCTTACCGGCACGCACAT